>NZ_JBEPEL010000013.1:0-119716 GCF_040300825.1 Streptomyces sp. NPDC000229 | reverse complement strand
CCCGGAGCACACCCGATTGCGGGATATTCCCCTTCGCCGGCCCCTGACCGGTCATACGATCATCGCCGGTTCTCCGACCTGCCGAACCACCTTCCGACCAAAGGGCCCCTGTGAAGATCCGCCGTAAGCTCGCGACGGCTGTCGTCGCCGCCGTGACCGCGCCCGCCGCGCTGATCTGCGTCCCGTCCGCGTTCGCCGAGACCGCCCCGGCGGCGCCGCGGCCCCAGGAACCGCCCCTCGGCCGGTCGTTCGCGCACCACACGGCCGCCCATCCGGCCGAGCCCGCCCATCCGGCCGAGCCCGCCAAGCCCTCCCTCACCGAGCTGGAAAAGGCGGCCGAGGCGGCGCGGAAGGCGTACGACGCCGCCGTCGCCGCGGAAGCCGCCGCCCTCCAGGCGCTGACCGACGAGCTGTCGGACAAGGCCCCGCTCGCCGTGGCCGCCGCCGAGGCGACCAGGAGCGCCGAGGCCGCCGCAACCGCCAAGGAGGACGCCGACGGCAAGCTCGCCGGGGCCCGGGAGGTGCTCGCCGGGCTGCCGGTGACCGCCACGGAGGCGGATAAGGCCCAGGCGGAGCAGGACGTCGCCGATGCCCTGGTCGCCGCCGAGTCGGCCGCCAAGGCCAAGGACGCCGCCGACGCCAAGGCGCGGGAGGCCGGCAAGGCGAGGGACGACGCCCGGGCTGCCGCGTTCCGGCGCGTGCACCGGGCGGGGGAGGACAAGGCGAAGGCCCTCGCCGCCAAGGAGGCCGCCGACAAGGCACTGGCCGAGGCGCAGGAGGAGGCCCAGGAGGGCGCCTGCGTCCCGGAGGACCGGCTCACGGTCACCGCCACCGGCCTGCCGGCGAAGGTCACCGCGGGTACGACGGTCGACTTCACGGTCCGCGTCACCAACGGCACCGACCGGACCCTGGACGAGGTCTGGCCGTACGTGAAGGTCGAGGCCGCCGACGACCTGCTGGACGTCCTGTGGTCCACGGCCGACTCCCCGGCCTGGCAGGACGCGGACGCCGACCACTACGCGGGCGCCGTCGAGAAGCTGAAGGCCGGCGCCCACGCCGACGTCGAACTGCGCCTGAAGATCGGCGCCTTCGCGCCGGCCGGAGAGGGTGTGGCCTCCCTCGCCGCCGACTACCTCAACGACGACAAGTCGTGCGGCGGGACGCCGGAGTACTACGAGTACGCCTTCGACGTCGTCGCCGCGGCCCCCGCCCCCGCCCCGGGCGCGACCGCCGCCCCGTCGGCCACCCCGGCCCCCCAGGCGCAGGGTTCGACCTCCCCCCGGCCGGTCGACACCGCCACCGCCGGCACCGCCGGCAGCCTCGCCGACACCGGATCCTCCTCCGCCGTGCCGCAGCTCGCCCTGGCCTGCGCCGCGACGGTGGCCCTGGGCGCCGGCGCGATGTTCGCCGTACGCCGCAGGAAGGCGGGTGCCGGGAGCTGACGTACACACGGCCGAGGGGCCGGACCACCGGTCCGGCCACGCGGGTCCGGTCAGCCCACACGCCCCTTCTTCTGGCCGACACCCCGATGCCATCGGGTGCTGGGAGCAGGGCCACGCGCGCGGGAAGGTCGTCATCACCGTCCGACGGTCCGGCCCCGCCCGGCCGTCACGCGCTGGAGGAGGACGTACGCCATGCCCGAGCTGCCGGACGTCGAGGGATTCCGCAAGGTGCTCGAATCCTGTGCGAAGGGCAGGGTCATCCACCGCGTCGAGGTGCGTGACGCGGGCGTACTGCACGGGGTGAGCGCGCGGCGGCTGCGCGACGTGCTGGAGGGCCGGCGATTCACCGGGGCGGAGCGGCACGGGAAATGGCTGCTCGCCCGCACCGACGGCGGTCCCACCCTCGTGCTGCACTTCGGCATGACCGGCCGACTGGTCTGCGGCCACCCGGACGAGCCGGCCGAGGCCCACGACCGCGTCCTGTTCACCGTCGGGGGCGACCGTCAGCTCCGCTACCGCGACCAGCGCAAGCTCCAGGGGCTCTGGCTGGCCGACGACCCCGGCGTCGGAAGGCTGCTGGACCGCCAGGGACCCGACGCCATGACGGTGGGGCGTGCGGAGTTCGAGGCCGCGCTCTCCTCGCACCACGGCCGCGTCAAGACCGTCCTCACCGATCAGTCCGTCCTGGCCGGACTCGGCAATCTGCTCGCCGACGAGATCCTGTGGCGCGCCGGGCTGCGCCCCACCTGCCGGGCGAGCGACCTCACCGAGGCCCAACGCCGTCGCCTGTACACGCACATGCGGCGCACCCTGCGCTCCGCGGTCACCGCGGGCCGCGTCCCGCCGCGCGACTCCTGGCTCACCGGGCACCGCGACGACCCCGACCCGGCCTGCCCCCGCTGCGGCGGCCCGCTGCGCCGCTCCCGCATGGCAGGCCGCTCCACGGTGTGGTGCCCGCACTGCCAGCCGGACGGGTCCTGAACGCCGGACGACCCGGCCGGGAGGCGCGCACCGTCGACACCCTCCGCCGCGCCGCACGTTCCTGGCCATGGCCCTCTTCGGTACGGGCTACACCTGCGACGCCGTGCGCGGCCCGGCCGCCCGAGGTAACACCCTTGCCCTGAAAGGGAACTGATAACTTTTCGTACGCGGCGGGTGGTGACCGGAATGAGGCGCGCCGCGGAAGACGGGGGCGGGACATATGGCTTGGGAAGAGCGGGAGAGAGCCAAGGAGACGGCGGCACAGGGCCGCACCGGGTTGCAGCTGAACCAGGCGGATCCGGGAGGCGCGGCCGCCGCGGACCTCGTCGTGCCCAGGACGACCTGGGAGCCGTGGGCCACACGGCGGCGGCCGACTGGAAGCGATGGCCGGTGAACTGGCCGAGCTCACCACGGCCGTACGCGACCGTTTGACCAAGAAGGCGGACGGAGCGCGCCGGCAAGGCATCAACGCCACGGGCAGACGGCCGAGCGGCACCGGGTGAGCCTCGCCCAGGAGTCGGACATGGCGGGCGGCAACAGCGTCCAGCACGACGATCTCGGCTCCGCCAACCCCGGCCGGAAGCAACAACCGGAAGCAACAACAGGACCGCACGACCCTCAGGCCGCCCGGAAGGACCCCTGTCAGGTGAACGACGTCCACGCGTACCGGCCCCCCGAGGCCCCCTCCGACGGCGGCCCCGGCCGGCGCCACCGGCGTCGGTGGATCGTGGCGGCGGTGGCCGCCGGCGTGCTGGTCCTGTCGGGCACGGTCGCCGCCGCAGCACTGCTCCTCGTCGACGAGGGCGGCAAGGGCGCCTCCGACCGCACGAAGGAGCAGGTGGCGGGCGGCGGCTGGGCCGAGGGGATCACCCCGGCATGGATGAGCGAGCAGATGCGCCTCGACATCCCGGCCACCGCCCAGTCCCCCCAGGCCGCCTACGAGGTCACTTCCCGCTTCGACACCGGGATCCTGACCTTCACGGTGACGAGGTCCGAGGCGGAGGCCTATCTGGCGAAGCACCCGCCGAAGGGCAAGTGGCTGGAGCCCACGTCGGCGCGGACCGACGTACCTCCCCACGACTTCGCGCATCTGGGACTCCCGGAACCGGAGACCTTCAAGGAGGGCGTCCGCTACGGCTACGTCTGCCCCGGCGCCGCCGAGGCCACCGCGAGCCCGCAGACCTCCGGGGCCCCGGACATGCCGTACGGCATCGAAGAGGGCTACGACACGTCCGACGAACGCTGCGTGCGCCTGTACGCCCACGAGTACGCACCGCAGCGCACCCGCATATACCTCCGCGCCTACTTCGAACCGGGCATCAGCCCCCTCCCGGCAACGCCGGCCGCATCAGCCTCGTCGGACTGACCGGCCGCACTCCCGGGGGGTCGGCGGGGAGCCCCGATGCTTCGGGAGGTCGTCCAGGTCGCCCAGGTCGCCCAGGTCGGCGACATTCTCCGGGAGCCGTCGAAGGGCAAGTGAGACGGAGACCGAGTCCGGACAACGTCGAAGGGCCCCACCGCGAACGGTGGGGCCCTTCGACATCGTGCCCGGTGAGGCACTGGCGGAGGATACGAGATTCGAACTCGTGAGGGGTTGCCCCCAACACGCTTTCCAAGCGTGCGCCCTAGGCCTCTAGGCGAATCCTCCGCCGCAAACAATACAAGACGTTGAGGAGTGCTCGCGAACCCGTTCCCCGCGGGGACCGTGCGAGGGCGTCCGTCGGTGCCGGGAGGTCCCGGGGGGCCCACGGGGCCCGTGGCATCGGGTAGGCTGGGCGCAGCCCCTCACGTGGCGCTATCTGACTGAACTCCCCCAGGGCCGGAAGGCAGCAAGGGTAGGTCGGCTCTGGCGGGTGCGTGGGGGGCGCTTGCGTTGGTGGGGTGGGGTTCGGTGGGCCGGGTCGATTGTCGGTGGGGCCCGATATCGTCGTAAGGGTGTCGTCCCTTGCGCTGTACCGCCGTTATCGTCCCGAGTCCTTCGCCGAGGTCATCGGGCAGGAGCATGTCACCGACCCGTTGCAGCAGGCCCTGCGGAACAACCGGGTCAATCACGCGTACCTGTTCAGTGGGCCGCGGGGGTGCGGGAAGACGACCAGCGCACGGATCCTGGCCCGCTGTCTGAACTGTGAGCAGGGTCCCACCCCCACGCCCTGCGGTGAGTGCCAGTCCTGCCGCGACCTGGCCAGGAACGGGCCGGGGTCGATCGACGTCATCGAGATCGACGCGGCATCGCACGGTGGCGTGGACGACGCCCGTGACCTGCGGGAAAAGGCCTTCTTCGGCCCGGCGGGCAGCCGGTACAAGATCTACATCATCGACGAGGCCCACATGGTCACCTCGGCGGGCTTCAACGCCCTGCTGAAGGTGGTCGAGGAGCCGCCGGAGCACCTGAAGTTCATCTTCGCGACGACCGAGCCCGAGAAGGTCATCGGGACCATCCGGTCGCGTACGCACCACTACCCGTTCCGGCTCGTGCCGCCCGGGACGCTGCGGGAGTACCTGGCCGAGGTGTGCGGCAAGGAGCAGATCCCGGTCGAGGACGGCGTGCTGCCGCTCGTCGTGCGGGCCGGCGCCGGGTCGGTGCGTGACTCGATGTCCGTCATGGACCAGCTGCTGGCCGGTGCGGCCGAGGACGGTGTGACCTATGCCATGGCCACCGCGCTCCTCGGCTACACGGACGGTTCGCTGCTCGATTCGGTGGTGGACGCGTTCGCCGCCGGGGACGGGGCGGCCGCGTTCGAGGTCGTCGACCGGGTGATCGAGGGCGGCAACGACCCGCGGCGGTTCGTGGCCGACCTGCTGGAGCGGCTGCGCGACCTGGTGATCCTGGCCGCGGTGCCGGACGCCGCCGAGAAGGGCCTCATCGACGCGCCCGCCGACGTGGTCGAGCGGATGCAGGCCCAGGCGTCCGTGCTGGGGGCCGCCGAGCTCAGCCGGGCCGCGGACATCGTCAACACCGGGCTGACCGAGATGCGCGGCGCCACCTCGCCGCGGCTCCAGCTGGAGCTGATTTGCGCGCGCGTGCTGCTCCCCGCCGCGTTCACCGACGAGCGGTCGCTGCTGGCTCGGCTCGACCGGCTGGAGCGGGGCTCGGTGGTCCAGGGCGCCGCCTTCCAGGCGACGGGACCGGGACCCGCCATGGGGTACGTACCCGGGCCCGAGGCCCACGCCCAGATGCCGCCGGCCGGGCCGGGCGGTGGGCCCGCCGCCGCTCGGGCGGCGGTACGGGGGCCGGGTGACGCCCCCGCCACCGCCCCGGCGCCCGCGCCCGCGCAGGTGCCCGCCCCCGCTCCCGCGGCCCCTGAACCGGCTCCCGAGCCCGCGCCTCCGGCCCCCGCCTCGCCTCCGGCCGCCGCGCCGCCCGCCGCGTCCCGGCCCGGGGCGTGGCCCTCCGCCGCCGCGCCCGGGTCCCAGGAGTCCGGCAGCCGTCCCGGCGCCTGGCCCTCCGCGTCCGCCCGGCCCGCCGCCCCGGCACAGCCGGAGCCCTCGTCACCCGCACCCGCGCCCGCGCCCCCGGGTGCCGCGCCCGCACCCGCGCCCACCGGTGGCCCCGGTATGGCGCAGGGCGCCGCCCAGGTGCGGAACATGTGGCCGGACATCCTGGAGGCGGTCAAGAACCGCCGCCGCTTCACCTGGATCCTGCTCAGCCAGAACGCCCAGGTGGCGGGCTTCGACGGCACCACCCTCCAGCTGGGCTTTCTCAACGCCGGAGCCCGGGACAACTTCGCGAGCAGCGGCAGCGAGGACGTGCTGCGGCAGGCGCTGGCCGAGCAGTTCAACGTCCAGTGGAAGATCGAGGCGATCGTCGACCCCTCGGGCGGCTCCGCGCCCCCGCCGGCCTCCGGCGGCGCGGGCGGCGGTGGCTACGGCGGTGGTGGCGGTGGCTACGGCGGCGGGCGCCCGCCCCAGACGCCCTCGCCCGCGCCGCAGGCCGCCCCCAGACCCGTACAGCAGGGTCCGCAGGGGACGCAGGCACCGCAGGCGCAGGCGCCCCGGCCGACGCCGGCACCGGGGTCCGGTGCCCCCACGCCCGAGTCCCCGCGCCCCCCGGCCGCGCGGCAGCCGGTCAGGCCCGAGGACGACATGCCGGAGGACGACGACCCCGACCTCGTCGACTCGGCGCTCTCCGGCCACGAGCTGATCGTGCGCGAGCTCGGGGCGACGGTGGTGGAGGAATATACGAACGAGTAGCGGGGGCGTCCTCGGTGGCCCGCACAAAGATCGCCCCGCTCAGCGGGCTACCCTGACTGGCGTGAAGGTCCTCGTCATCGGCGGCGGCGCCCGCGAACACGCCCTGTGCCGCTCTCTCTCCCTCGATCCCGACGTCACCGCTCTGCACTGCGCGCCCGGCAACGCCGGAATCGCGGAGGTCGCCGAGCTCCACCCGGTCGATGCCCTCGACGGCGCGGCCGTGGCCCGCCTGGCCGCCGACCTGGAGGCCGGTCTGGTCGTCGTCGGCCCGGAGGCACCGCTCGTCGCGGGTGTCGCCGACGCCGTACGGGCGGTCGGCATCCCCTGCTTCGGCCCCTCCAGGGAGGCCGCCCGGCTCGAGGGCTCCAAGGCGTTCGCGAAGGACGTGATGGCCGCCGCCGGCGTCCCCACGGCCCGTTCGTACGTCTGCACGACCCACGAGGAGATCGACGAGGCGCTCGACGCCTTCGGCGCCCCCTACGTCGTCAAGGACGACGGCCTCGCGGCCGGCAAGGGCGTCGTCGTCACCGGCGACATCGAGGAGGCCCGCGCCCACGCCCGCTCCTGCGACCGCGTGGTCATCGAGGAGTACCTGGACGGCCCCGAGGTCTCCCTCTTCGCGATCACCGACGGCACCACCGTGCTGCCGCTCACCCCCGCCCAGGACTTCAAGCGTGCCCTCGACGGCGACGAGGGCCCGAACACCGGCGGCATGGGCGCGTACTCGCCACTGCCCTGGGCCGACCCCAAGCTGGTCGACGAGGTCATGGCGAGCGTCCTCCAGCCCACCGTCGACGAGCTGCGCCGCCGCGGCACGCCCTTCCAGGGACTGCTGTACGCGGGCCTCGCGATCACCTCGCGCGGTGTACGGGTCATCGAGTTCAACGCCCGCTTCGGCGACCCCGAGACCCAGGTGGTCCTCGCCCGGCTCAGGACCCCGCTGGCGCGGGTCCTGCTGCACGCCGCCAACGGCACCCTCGACAGCGAGCCGCCGCTGACCTGGCGCGAAGACGCCGCCGTCACCGTGGTCGTCGCCTCGCACAACTACCCCGGCACGCCCCGCACCGGTGACCCGATCGAGGGCCTGGACGAGGTCGCGGCGAAGGACGCGCCCCACGCGTACGTGCTGCACGCGGGGACCAGGCGGGAAGGCGACGCGATCGTGAGCGCCGGTGGCCGCGTCCTGTCGGTCACCGCGACCGGCAAGGACCTCGCCGAGGCGCGGGAGCGGGCGTACGCGGCGGTCGGACGCATCCGGCTCGACGGCTCCCAGCACCGTACGGACATCGCGCGCAAGGCCGCCGGGGAGTGAACCCGGGGCGATCGCGGGAGTGAACCGCGTGGTTCGCTGAACCGTCTTCACCTTTGCCCAAAGCCATTCCATCGAGTGACGGCTGGCCCATCCGGATGACGCCCGCCGGTGCCCCAACTAGGGTGCCGCGCAAGCGTTCCGGCACTTGGCCCACCGGCATTGCGATGTCAGTGGTGGGTGCCACAGTGGGGGAGTGACCAACACCGCCGCGAGGCAGTCCGCCGCAGGGCAGAAGGGGGTGACGTACGGCCGTGTCCGATTCCGGTACTCGTTTCGGGATGGGTGAGGAGCGGGGTGCGCGGGCCGCGCACGCCCGAGCCCTGGCCGTGCTGCGGGTCCGCAGCAGGGCGCTGGCCGTGGCGTTGCTGCCCGCGGCCTTCGCCGTCGTCCTGCTGGCCGGTGGCGCCACGGGCCATCTCTCCGGTGCGGGCTGGGACGCGGCGCGCCGAGTGGTGTCGGTGCTCGCGGTGGTGGTGCTGCTGGCCGCCGTGGCGGTGGGTGCCGTGATCGCGCGGGCCCGGCCGGCGCTGACCCCGACGGTGGAGATCTCCCGGGAGTCGGCCCCCGACCTGTACCGGCTCGTGCAGGACCTGGCGGGGCGGCTGGATGTGCCGGTGCCGTCCGGCATAGCGCTGACCCCGGACTGCGACAGCTGGCTGGAGGACCGTACGCATCCGGCGCACGGCAGGCCGCCCATACCGGGCGTCCACCGCTCCGACACCCCGCCCGTCCTGGTCATAGGGTCGCCGTTCCTGTGGTGGATGCGGGTCGCCGAACTGCGGGCGGTGCTGGCCCCCGTCGTCGCCGGGACGGGACCGTCCGCGCAGCCCGACATAGCGGCGGCCCGACGTTTCGTCCGGGGCCTGGACGCGGCGGTCGCGGTGGCGGACCAGCCGGGCCTCGATCCGGTACGGCGCCTGGGGGCACGGTTCGTCGGCGCGGCGGTGCGGGTGCTGCTGCGCGGCTGCCGGGTGCACGCCGCCGAGATGGAGCGGGGCGTGGCGGCGGCCGCGTCGGAGCGTGCACAGGCTGTGGACTACGGCCTGCGGATCGTCGCCCAGGAGCAGGTCGGGCTGGCGTACGCGGGCTGGGACCGGCTGCTGACCCGGGTGGCCCTGCCCGCCTGGCGTATGGGTCGCTGGCCCTCCCGGCTGGACGCCGGCGTCGTCTCGGCGCTGACGGAGCTGTCGCGGCGCGACCGGCTGGCGGAGGGCTTCGCCTCCCGGCTGGGCGAGCGCCCCGCGTGCGACCTGCTCGAGGAACCGGGGCTCGTCGACGAGGCCACTTCGCTGCTCGCCGCCCGCCTCTTCCACGGCGGGCCCGCCGAGGTGGGTCCCGACTGGGCGCCGGTGGACTGGCAGCAGTACCCGGACGAGGTCGTCGACCGCAAATGGCGTACGGAGGCGGCTCGCCTCCACCGGGTGCTCGACCGTCTCGGCGTCGGCCGGGAGGACGATGCGACGCTGGCCCGCGTGATGGACCACCTGGCCACCGCCCGGACCGGCGAGACGCTCGCCGCCGCCATCACCGCCGAAGTCTCCCGCGAGGCCACGCACAGGGGCCCCGCGCCCGGCGCGGCCCCCGAGGCCGGCCCGTCCGCCGACACAGGCGCCTCGGCCCCCGCCCCCAGCGCAGCCCCCGCTCCCGGCGCGGCCCCCGCCCCCGGTGCGGCGCCCGACACCGCAGCGACCCCCGCCCCGAGCGCCACCCCCGCCCCGAGCGCGACCCCCGCCCCGAGCGCCACCCCCGCCCCCGGCGCGACCCCCGCCCCCAGCGCAGCCCCCGCCCCCACCCCCGCGCCCGCCTCCGGAACCCCCGCGCCCGCCTCCGGAACCTCCGCTCCCGCGCCCCCGGTGGCCTCCGCCGCGGCCCCGGTGGCTTCCACCCCGCCCCCCATGTCCGTCCCCGGAGACCTGGACCACGCCGCCTGGGGTCCGGGTGGCGACGCGCTGCCGCTGTTCCCGTTGCAGCCGCCGCGCAGTGGGCGGGAGCTGCTGGCCGACCACGTGACCGCCATGGTGTGCTGCGCCGCCGTCGACACCGCCGGCGCCGCGCCAGGGCTGGACTGGCTCGACGGGCCGACCCTGCTCGTGGGCGGAAAGCGCCACCCGGACCTCGGCGCCCGGGTCCTCAGCCTCATAGAGGACGCCGATCCCGAGCCCCTCCGCGCCTGGCTGGCGACCGTCGGCGTACGCCCCGAGAAGCCCGTTCGTCTCGTCTGAACGCCGTGTGGCCGATACGCGACCGGCGCGCCAGGAACGGAATGCGACGTTCCGTTCTCGCCAATTAACGACGAACGGTGACGGAGTGCGTGCGGTATGTGATGTGCTGGAGACCGGCACTGACAGTCGCGGGGGAGTCGAGGGAGGGGCGCAGCATGGGGGCGGAACAGACTCGGCGGTGGGAATCGGGGGCCCTCGCCCATGCCGTCACGGACCCGTTCGGCCAGGGGCCGCTGCCCTGGCTCCGCGGCAGCGAGCAGTACTTCGGCGACACCGGCCAGGTCGTCCCCTGGTACGCGGACCCCGCGCTCGCACGCGGTGGCCACGGCGGGCCTCGCTCCGCCGACGACGTACGCCGTCAGATCAAGGGCTTCTCCTCGGCCGGTGCGGTCGCCCCGGGTGAGGCGATCGACTTCCACATCACCGTGGACCCGCCCCAGCAGTTCTCGGTGGACATCTACCGGATCGGTCATTACGCGGGTGACGGCGCCGCCAAGATCACTACCAGCCCGCGCCTGGCCGGTATCGTCCAGCCGCCCCCGCTGACCGCGGACCGGACCGTCTCCTGCCACCACTGGTGGCTCTCCTGGCGGCTCCAGGTCCCGTCCTACTGGTCGATCGGCGCGTACGTGGCGGTTCTCACCACCGCCGACGGCTACCGCTCCCACATCCCTTTCACCGTCCGCGACAGCCACCCCGCGGACCTGCTCCTGCTCCTGCCGGACATCACCTGGCAGGCCTACAACCTCTACCCGGAGGACGGCCGCACCGGCGCCAGCCTCTACCACGCCTGGGACGAGGACGGCCGCCTGCTCGGCGAGGAGGACGCCGCCACCACCGTCTCCTTCGACCGTCCCTTCGCGGGCGCGGGCCTGCCCCTGCACGTCGGCCACGCCTACGACTTCATCCGCTGGGCCGAGCGGTACGGCTACGACCTCGCGTACGCCGACGCCCGTGACCTCCACGCCGGCCGTATCGACCCGACCCAGTACCGGGGCCTGGTCTTCCCCGGCCACGACGAGTACTGGTCGGTGCCCATGCGCCGCACCGTGGAGCAGGCCCGCGACCAGGGCACCTCTCTGGTGTTCCTGTCCGCGAACACCATGTACTGGCAGGTCGAGCTGTCGCCCTCGCCGTCCGGCGTCCCCGACCGCCTCCTCACCTGCCGAAAACGCCGCGGCCCCGGCAAGCCGGCCCTCTGGCGCGAGGTCGACCGCCCCGAGCAGCAGCTGCTCGGCATCCAGTACGCGGGACGGGTCCCCGAACCGCACCCCATGGTCGTCCGCAACGCCGACCACTGGCTCTGGGACGCCACCGGCGCCGGCGAGGGCGACGAGCTGCCCGGCCTGGTCGCCGGCGAGGCCGACCGGTATTTCCCGCGGACCGCCCTCCCGGAGCATCGGCGCCGCATCCTGCTCGCCCACTCCCCCTACCGGGACAGCGAGGGTGTCACCCGCCATCAGGAGACGTCCCTCTACCGGGCCCCTTCCGGCGCCCTCGTCTTCGCCTCCGGCACCTTCGCGTGGTCACCCGCCCTGGACCGGCCGGGCCATGTCGACCTCCGCATCCAGCGCGCCACGGCCAACCTCCTGGACCGCATCTGCAAACGCGACTGACCTGCGCCAACAGGGAGCGGTTTCCGGCCGCTTGGCTGATCTTGCTGGAATCCCCTGCTGCCGGTAGGTTCACCGCGTTCTCGCTCGATCAGCGACGTGTCGGGACGGCCAGGCGCCCCTCTACTCCTCGCGGCGCCAGGGTGGCGCCGTGGTCGCCCTCAGCAAGGCAAAGTCGTGCCTTTCGGAAACGCGGTCGGCCGCGTGGCCGCGGTTGGCAGGGCCGCGACGGCTCTGGTGCTCCCCTCGGCGGTCACCGCCCAGGCCGACGGCGACGGCACCGGCACCATCGGTGTCGACAACCGCCGGCGGCCGAAGCTCCCACCAGCGCCACTGCGCCCTTGAGTGACCGCACAGCACTACTTCCCTCGGTCCATCGGGTCTGCCCACCGGCTCGCCGCCGGGCTGTGTCCGCCCTGGTGCGCCGGCCGGATCGAGCCGACCGAGGCCCTGCGGCGCCTACCCGGGAACGCGCGGAATCCGCGGATGAGAGACAATCGGGCTGCCTTGGACCAAACCACGGGGAGGAACCGTGTCCGGATTCGTCGAAAAGCCCGAGCCAGCGGAGGTCCCGGGCCTGGTGCACCTGCACACCGGCAAGGTGCGCGACCTGTACCAGAACGAAGCGGGCGACCTCGTCATGGTCGCCAGTGACCGCATCTCCGCCTACGACTGGGTGCTGCCCACCGAGATCCCCGACAAGGGCCGCGTCCTCACGCAGCTCTCGCTCTGGTGGTTCGACCGGCTCGCCGATCTCATCCCCAACCACGTCATCTCCGCCGAGCTGCCCGCCGGCGCCCCCGCCGACTGGGCGGGCCGTACGCTGATCTGCCGGTCGCTGCGCATGGTCCCGGTCGAGTGCGTGGCCCGCGGCTACCTCACCGGCTCCGGCCTCGCCGAGTACGACGAGTCCCGTACGGTCTGCGGCCTCGCTCTCCCCGAAGGCCTCACCGACGGCTCCGAGCTCCCCGCGCCGATCTTCACGCCTGCCACCAAGGCGGCCGTCGGCGACCACGACGAGAACGTGTCGTACGAGGAGGTCGCCCGCCAGGTCGGCGCGGAGACCGCCGCGCAGCTGCGCCAGTCGACCCTCGCGATCTACTCCCGGGCCCGTGACATCGCCCGGGACCGGGGGATCATCCTCGCGGACACCAAGTTCGAGTTCGGCCACGACGGCGACGGCCTGGTCCTCGCCGACGAGGTGCTGACCCCGGACTCCTCCCGCTTCTGGCCGGCCGACTCCTGGGAGCCGGGCCACGCGCAGCCGTCGTACGACAAGCAGTACGTACGCGACTGGCTGACCTCGCCGGCCTCCGGCTGGGACCGCAGGAGCGAGCAGCCCCCGCCGCCCCTCCCGCAGCAGGTGGTGGAGGCGACCCGCGCGAAGTACCTGGAGGCGTACGAGCGGCTGACCGGCACGAGCTGGTCGTAGAAACGCGAAAGCCCCCGGCCGACCGGCCGGGGGCTTTCATCTGAGCGGACGACGAGGCTCGAACTCGCGACCTCAACCTTGGCAAGGTTGCGCTCTACCAACTGAGCTACGTCCGCATGCGCCGTAGCGCGAAACCACTATACCCAACCCCGCTCGCGAGCGAGACGCGCCGCCGTATGACGGTTCTCGGCGCCCAGCTTCGAGGCGGCCGACGACAGGTAGTTCCGCACGGTCCCGGGGGACAGGGACGCCCGCTCCGCGATCTCCGCGATCGGCGCCCCGTCCACCGCCAGCTCCAGCACCTCCGCCTCCCGGGCGGTCAGCGGCGAATCTCCGGCGGAGATCGCGTCGGCGGCCAACTCCGGGTCGACGTAACGGTTTCCGGAATGGACGGTACGGATGATCTCGGCGAGCCGCTGGGCGCTGACCGTCTTCGGCACGAAGCCCCGCACCCCCGCCGCGAGGGCCCGCTTCAGGTGCCCGGGACGCCCATGGCCGGTCACGATCATGGTCCGGCACCCGGGCAGCTCGACCCGCAGCGATGTGGCGACCTTCACACCGTCGGCGCCCGGCATCTGGAGGTCCAGCACCGCGACGTCCGGCCGGTGCGCCCGCGCCATGGCGAGCGCCTCGGGCCCGGAGGCCGCCTCGGCGACGACCACGAGATCGTCCTCCAGCCCCAGCAGGGCGGCCAGCGCGCCCCGTATCAGGTGCTCGTCGTCCGCCAGCAGCACGCGTACGGGGGCGGTCACCGCGCAACACCCGACGCGGCCGCCCCGGCAGCGGCCGCCCGCGCCGCCCCGACCGGCACCCGCGCCGTCAGCCGGAACCGCCCGCCGCTCACCGGCCCGGCCTCCAGCGTCCCGTCCAGCGCGGCCAGCCGCTCCCGCAGCCCGGCCAGCCCCGACCCCGACCCGGTCCCGGTCCCGGACCCGGTGCTCGCACCACCGTCCACGCCGTCGTTCTCGACCACCAGCACCGCGCACCCCCTCTCCGCACCCACCGACACGGACACCGACACCGAGCACCGCCGCGCGTCCCCGTGCCGCAGCACGTTCGTCGTGCCCTCCCGTACCACCCACGCGAGCGCCGACTGGACCCGTGCGGGCAGCTCCGCGTCCTCCGCCACCACGGTGCAGGTGATCCCTGCCGCCGCCAACACGCTCCGCGCACCCTCCAGTTCCGTGTTCAGGTCGGCCTCCCGGTAGGCCCGCACCACGTCCCGCACCTCGCGCTGGGACTCCTGTGCCATCCGCTGCACCTCGGTCATCTGGTCCACCGCCGCATCCGCCTTGCCCCGCCGCGCCAGCTGTACCGCCAGCTCGCTCTTCAGCGCGATCACCGACAGGTTGCGGCCCATCACATCGTGCAGGTCCCGCCCGAACCGCAGCCGCTCCTCCGCGACCGCGAGCCGCGCCTGGAGCTCACGTGCCGCGTCCAGCTCCCACACCGCCCGCAGCAGCCAGGCCGAGAACCCGCTGGTCGCGGCGAGGAACACACCCGCGATCAGGACACCGACCGCGAAGCCGCCCGCCACCCCCGGCCGCAGCCCGAGCCCGAGCCCGACCCCGGCGGTGCCGGCCCCGGCGGCCAGGACCAGACCGAGCATGTGCCGTGTCTTCGACAGGCACAGGACCAGTGCGGCAATACCGAAGCCCAAGGTCCCCACCACCATGGCGGCCACGGCCTCCCCGTGCCTGGCCCCGCCGAACCGGTACAGCGCCAGCGCCGCCGCGGCGAGCACGCACGAGGCCACTCCGTGCGCCGCCATGAGCCGGTGTGGACGGGCCCGCCGCCCGACGGTCCAGTCCAGGGCCCGGGACGCCAGCACGCCGCCCAGTACGGAGTGGGCGGCCACCAGCACGAAGAGCCACCCGCCCAGCGACGGTGGTGTCCGGGCCAGTACGCCGAGGCCGATCGAAACCACCTCGATCAGGACGAACAGGTGGTACGACCAACGGGTGTAGAGCTCGACCTTCTCCGGGTTGCTCCGCCGGCTCCACCAGCCCGTCAGCTTCATTCCCGTACCCCCCGAATCCGGTTCAGCGCCGTGGCTCCCAGCGGAACCACCGCTGCACAGCAAACCCCGAGATCACCGTCCAGGCCAGCGCCGTCAGTGCCGCACCCACCAGTTCCTTCGCGTCGCCCCCGCCGCCCAGCCAGCCGGCCCGTACGAGCGTCATCACGCCCGTCAGCGGCAGCAGTTCGCACAGCGAGGCGACCTTCTCCGGAAGTATCTCCAGCGGGACGAACAGCCCGGAGCCGATCGCCGAGATCAGGAACAGCGGCATGGTGGTGATCTGCGCGCTCTCCACGGTACGTGTGACCGCCGCGGTCGCCCCGGCGAGCGCGATCAGCATCACCACGCCCAACAGCACGCCGCCGACGAGGAGTTCCGGCCGCTGCGGCCCGCTCACGTCGAGGAACGCCACCCCCGCCACCACGATCAGCGCGCTCTGCGCCACCGCGAGCACGATCGCCGGCAGCGCGGTCCCGGCGAGGATCTCCCGGTCGGACGCCTCCCCCGTACGCAGCCGCTTGAGCACCAGTTCCTCGCGCCGGGCGACGTAGGCCGAGACGAGATTGAGGTAGACGACGAGGATCAGCATCATCACCACGCCACCGCTCAGCGCCGCCTCGATGGCGCTCATCCCGGCCCGGTCGAGGTCGACCCGGTCGAGCGACGACCGCAGCACCCCCACCATCAGCACGGGCATCAGCAGCGCCGTGAACAGCGCATACCGGTTCCGTACGAGGAGGGTGAGCTCGGCCCGTCCCAGCGCGCCCATACGCGTCGTCATCGTGGTCGCCGCCATGTCACACACCCACCGTTTCGTTCTGCGCGATGTCGAGGAAGGCCTCTTCGAGGGAGGCGGACCGGGCGTCGAGCCCTTCGAGCCGTACGCCGGCCTCACGGGCCCACAGCAGCAGTTCGCCGAGCGCGTCCTGGAGCTCGTGCGTCCGGATCTCGACCCTCCGTCCCGTCGCGGCGGCCCGCAGGGACAGCGGCAGCCGTCCGGCCGGAATGCCTTCGGGGAGGACGAAGCGGATCCGGGCGGGCCGCGTGGCCGTCACCTCGGCGGGCGTCCCGGCCGTCACGATCCGTCCCTGGTGCATGATCGCCAGCCGGTCGGCGAGCGCCTCTGCCTCCTCCAGGTAGTGCGTGGTGAGCAGTACGGTCGTGCCGACGTCCCGCAGCTGCCGCACCAACTCCCAGGTGTCGCGCCGTCCTTCGGCGTCCAGTCCGGTCGACGGCTCGTCCAGGAACAGCACCTCGGGCCGTCCGAGCAGGGCCAGCGCCAGGTCGAGCCGCCGCTTCTCGCCGCCGGACAGCTGCTTGACCCGTACCCGGGCCCGGCCGCCGAGCCCGACCATCTCCAGCGCCTCCCCGGCCGGTCGCGCACCGGTGGTGCATCCGGACCACATCCGTACGGTCTCGGTGACCGTCAGGTCGGAGGGGAAGCCGCCCTCCTGGAGCATCACCCCGATCCGGGGCCGGACGGCGGCACGTTCGGTGTACGGGTCATGGCCGAGGACCCGTACGGTGCCGCCGCTCGGGCGGGCGAGGCCCTCCAGCAGCTCCACGGTGGAGGTCTTTCCGGCGCCGTTCGTGCCCAGCAGGGCGAAGATCTCCCCCTGCGCCACGGAGAAGGTGATCCCGGTCACGGCCTCGAACCCGCCGGCGTAACTGCGCCGGACGTCCTCCGCGTCAATCACATTGGTCATGCCTCAAGGCTTCCGCCGCCCGCCCCGTGAGGGCAGGCCGCGCTGTCATCGGTCTGCGATGACAAATGTCAGCGAGCGGGAGGCAGAGCCGGAGGAAGAGCCAGAGGGGAGAGCCGGAGGAAGAGGAAACGCCGAAGGCCCCGGTCATGATGACCGGGGCCTTCGCACTCTGAGCGGACGACGAGATTCGAACTCGCGACCCTCACCTTGGCAAGGTGATGCTCTACCAACTGAGCCACGTCCGCATTGCTCCCGACCGGCTCTCACCGGGCGGTGCGAGCACCACTGTACCCGATCCACCGGAGTGGTTGGTACGTGATGCAGAGCGGGTGACAGGAATCGCACACTGCGCCTCCCCCCTGGAAGGGGGGTGTTCTACTACTGAACTACACCCGCACGCTCCGTGAGGTTCGGGCCTTTCGGCCTCGCCCCTCGGCGTGATCCAGACTCTAGCGGATCACCTGGGGTGGTGCGCAACTCGGTGCTCCGGGGGCTCGCTCAGCTCGCCTCGCGGAACGCCTCGTAGACCCGCTTGGGGATCCGGCCGCGGGCCGGGACGTCCATCTTGTTGGACTGCGCCCAGGCGCGGACCGCCGCCGGGTCGGGTTCGAGCGCGGTGCGCTTGTACGCGGCGCGGGGCTTGCCTGCGGCCGGACCTCCGGCGCCGCCGCTGCCGGACTGCCTGCGGCCGGCCGCCATGTACGGGGCGAGGGTCTTGCGCAGTTTCTTTGCATTGGCGGGATTGAGGTCGATCTCGTACGTCTTACCGTCGAGGCCGAAGGTGACCGTTTCCGCCGCTTCCCCTCCGTCGATGTCGTCGAAGAGCGTGACCACTACGCGCTGCGCCACGGATATCGGTCCTTTCCCGCGGTGTGCCGCCCTTGCCTGCCCGGCGTGACGTATGTCATGCCTGACGTGCGGCGATACCGGATTTACGGCTGTTGAGAGGCAATGTTGCTTTCCTCTGTATTCCTTTGTACAGCGGAACGCGTGACATTGTGAAGCCCAGCCAATTGCATCAGCGTGTCCTGCGGCAATGGCCGGGCTCATTTTTTCCCGGGATTTTTCCTGCCGGTTCCGGGGTTGTTCTCGCGCTCATTTGTAGGGACCTCCAGATGTCTACTCGCGTAGAATTTGGAGACAGGTACGCTGAGGGAACCGCCCACGCAACACACCACCGGGAGTGCCAGTGGCACGCGTCGTAGTCGACGTCATGCTCAAGCCGGAGATCCTCGACCCGCAGGGACAGGCGGTGCAGCGCGCACTGCCCCGCCTCGGTTTCGAGGGGATCGCCGACGTCCGTCAGGGGAAGCGTTTCGAGCTCGATGTGGAGGGGCCGGTCGATGACGCCGCGCTCGCCCGCATCCACGAGATGGCCGAGACGTTCCTCGCCAACACCGTCATCGAGGACTTCGTCGTGAAGGTGGAGTCGTGACAGCTCGTATCGGGGTCGTCACCTTCCCCGGCACGCTCGACGACCGGGACGCGCTGCGCGCGGTCCGGCTCGCGGGCGCGGAGCCCGTTCCGCTCTGGCACCGCGACAAGGACCTGAAGCAGGTCGACGCGGTCGTCCTGCCCGGCGGGTTCTCCTACGGCGACTACCTGCGCGCCGGTGCCATCTCCCGGTTCTCGCCGGTGATGGGGACGGTCATCGAGCAGGCCAGGGCGGGCATGCCGGTCCTCGGCATCTGCAACGGCTTCCAGGTGCTGACGGAGTCGCACCTGCTGCCCGGCGCGATGCTGCGCAACAACCACCTGCACTTCATCTGCCGCGACCAGAAGCTGCGGGTGGAGAACGCGGACACCGCCTGGACCGCCGATTACGCGCAGGGCCAGGAAATCCACATCCCGCTCAAGAACATCGACGGACGGTACGTCGCCGACGAGCGCACCCTCGACGAGCTGGAGGCCGAGGGCCGCGTCGTCTTCCGGTACCGGGACTTCAACCCCAACGGCTCGCTGCGGGACATCGCCGGCATCACCAACGCCGCGGGCAATGTCGTCGGCCTGATGCCGCACCCGGAGCACGCCGTGGAGCCGCTGGTCGGTACGGGCCGTACCGACGGGCTCGGTTTCTTCACCTCGATCCTCAAGAAGCTGGTCAACGTCTGATGAGCCTCGACACCGTCAAGCACGCCACCGAGACCCCCGACGTCGAGCAGCCGTGGGCCGAGCTCGGCCTGAAGCAGGACGAGTACGAGCGCATCCGGGAGATCCTCGGCCGGCGCCCGACCGGTGCCGAGCTGGCCATGTACTCGGTCATGTGGTCGGAGCACTGCTCGTACAAGAGCAGCAAGGTCCACCTGAAGCAGTTCGGTGAGAAGGCCCCCGAGAACGACGCGATGCTCGTCGGCATCGGCGAGAACGCGGGCGTCGTCGACGTCGGCCAGGGGTACGCCGTGACCTTCAAGGTCGAGTCGCACAACCACCCCTCGTACATCGAGCCCTACCAGGGCGCGGCCACCGGCGTCGGCGGCATCGTCCGCGACATCCTCGCCATGGGCGCCCGCCCGGTCGCCGTGGTCGACCCGCTGCGGTTCGGCGCGGCCGACCACCCCGACACCAAGCGCGTCCTTCCGGGTGTCGTCGCGGGCATCGGCGGCTACGGCAACTGCCTGGGCCTGCCGAACATCGGCGGTGAGGTCGTCTTCGACTCCTGCTACCAGGGCAACCCGCTGGTCAACGCCGGTTGCATCGGGGTGATGAAGCACGAGGACATCCACCTCGCCAAGGCGTCCGGCCCGGGCAACAAGGTCATCCTCTACGGCGCCCGCACCGGCGGCGACGGCATCGGCGGCGTCTCGGTCCTCGCGTCCGAGACCTTCGACGACACGAAGCCCACCAAGCGGCCCGCCGTCCAGGTCGGCGACCCGTTCCAGGAGAAGCTCCTCATCGAGTGCACCCTTGAGATCTTCAAGGAGAAGCTGGTCGCGGGCATCCAGGACCTCGGTGGCGCGGGCCTGTCCTGTGCGACCAGTGAGCTCGCCTCCGCCGGTACCGGCGGTATGCGGGTCGAGCTGGACACCGTGCCGCTGCGTGACGCCTCGCTCTCGCCGGAGGAGATCCTCATGAGCGAGTCGCAGGAGCGCATGTGCGCGATCGTCGAGCCGCAGCACGTCGACCGCTTCATGGAGATCTGCGAGAAGTGGGACGTCATCGCCACCGTCATCGGTGAGGTGACCGACGGCGACCGCCTGGAGATCTTCTGGCACGGCGAACAGATCGTGGACGTGCCCCCGGGCACCGTCGCCCACGAGGGCCCGACCTACCACCGCCCCTACGCCCGCCCGGAGTGGCAGGACGCGCTCCAGGCCGACGACGCCAACAAGCTGCCCCGGCCGTCTTCCGGCGGGGAACTGCGCGAGCAGGTCCTCAAGCTGGTCGCGCACCCCAACCAGGCCTCCAAGGCGTGGATCACCGACCAGTACGACCGGTTCGTGCAGGGCAACACGGTCCTCGCCCAGCCCGAGGACTCGGGCATGATCCGGATCGACGACGAGACCAACCTCGGCGTGGCGATCGCGACGGACGGCAACGGCCGGTACGCGAAGCTCGACCCGTACACGGGCGCGCAGCTCGCGCTGGCGGAGTCGTACCGCAATGTCGCCGCCTCGGGAGCCAAGCCGCTGGCGATCTCCGACTGCCTGAACTTCGGCTCGCCCGAGGACCCGGCGGTCATGTGGCAGTTCGCCGAGGCCACGCGCGGCCTCGCGGACGGCTGCCTGCAGCTCGGTACGCCGGTGACCGGCGGCAACGTCTCGCTCTACAACCAGACGGGCGAGGTGGCGATCCACCCGACGCCGGTCGTCGCCGTGCTCGGTGTGATCGACGACGTGAACCGCCGTACGCCGATCGCCTTCGCGGAGGAGGGCCAGCTCCTCTACCTGCTGGGCGACACGCGCGAGGAGTTCGGCGGCTCGGCCTGGTCCGAGGTCGTGCACAACCACCTCGGTGGCCTGCCGCCCAAGGTGGATCTGGACCGCGAGAAGCTGCTCGGCGAGATCCTGATCGCCGCCTCCCGGGACGGGATGATCGACGCCGCCCACGACCTGTCGGACGGCGGCCTCGTCCAGGCGGTCGTCGAGTCCTGCCTGCGCGGCGGGAAGGGTGCGCGCCTGATCGTCCCCGACGGGCTGGACGCGTTCACGTTCCTGTTCAGCGAGTCGGCCGGCCGCGCGGTCGTGTCCGTACCGCGCAGCGAGGAGCTCCGCTTCACCGACATGTGCGGCGCGCGCGGTCTGCCCGCGACCCGCATCGGTGTCGTGGACGGCGACGAGATCGACGTCCAGGGCGAGTTCAGCGTCGCGCTGAGCGAGCTGCGCGAGGCGCACGAGGCGACCATCCCGGGTCTGCTGGCCTGACGTATCCAGCAAGAGAGCCCCCGCCAGGACCCTGTGGTCCGGGCGGGGGCTTTCTCGTCCTCCGCTGCCCGCGTCCGCTTGCACGTGATTACGTAATTACGTATTCTCTGGATCATGGAGCTGGAGGAGCGCGTCGCGGAACTGGAGCGGCGCATGGCGGCGCTGGAGAGCGGCGACCGTGCCGCAACAGCCGTCGGCGAAGGCGACTTCTGGGCCCTGGAGGGCCTCAAGGCGCAGCTCGCCCAGGTGGGCGCCACCGACGGCGGGGTGCTGTTCACCGGCGCCGTACAGCTGCCGACGGGGGAGCAGTACGAGTGGCAGTACGGCGCCCTCACGGATGAGCAACTGGACGGCGACTGGACCGAGGCCGCCGAGTCCTTCGCGGCGCTCGGCCACCCGGTCCGCCTCCGGCTCCTGCGCGAGATCCTCGGCGGCCGGCGCACCGCCGCCGAGCTGGCCGCGCTGGAAGAGATCGGCACGACCGGCCAGATCTACCACCACCTGCGCCAACTGACCGGCGCGGGCTGGCTCCACACCGCCGGACGCGGCCGCCACGAGGTCCCACCGGGCCGTGTGGTGCCGCTGCTCGTGGCCCTGGCCACGGCCCGGCCCTGACCCAATCACGGGGGAACACCATGTCCATACGCAAGCTCGCCGCGACGGCCGCCAACCTCCTGTGGGTGCTGTTCGCCGCCCAGGCGATCGCCCGCATCTTCGTCGACCTGCCCTACAACTACTGGCTGGGCTGGCTCCCGGTGCTGGCCGCCGTCGCCATCGGCGTCGCGCTGCGGCGCACGGACGAGAGCCGTGACCCGGCCACGAGGCCGGACCCCGTCGCGGTGGACCCGCCGGTCGTCGGCACCTGGTCCGCCCTCAACAGCCCGGCCGACAAGGTGCCGAGCCACGGCACCCACGCGCTGGCCCAGACGTACGCCATCGACGTCGTGGCCGAGTCGGACAAGCACCCGAGGCCGCGGTTCGCCCCGCTGTGGCCCGTCGTCCGGCGCAACGGCGACTTCCCCGCCTTCGGCGCCCCGCTGCTCGCGGTCGCCGACGCCACGGTGGTGCACGCCGAGGACGGCCAGCGCGACCACCTCAGCCGCAACTCGCTGCCCGCGCTGCCGTACTTCCTGCTGGTGGAGGGCGTGTTCCGGTCGCTGGGCGGGCCACGGCGCATCATCGGCAACCACATCGTGCTGGACCTCGGTAACGGTACGTACGCGATGTACGCCCACCTCCGGCGCGGCTCGCTCCAGGTACGCCCGGGTGACCGGGTCGCCGCCGGGCAGCCGCTCGCCCGCTGCGGCAACTCGGGCAATTCCACCGAGCCGCACCTGCACTTCCAGCTGATGGACGGCCCCGACCCCCGTACCGCCGGCGGCGTGCCGTTCACCTGGCGCGGGATCGGCGTGCCGAAGAGCGGGGATATCTTCGCGGCGGAGCCCGTGGTCTACTCGGCCTGACCCCAGAAAGCGTCGGCTTCGCCGATGTCCTCGACGCACTCGTCGACGTCGGAGAACTTGCCGCCGATGAGGGTGACGAAAAGCCCGCCCTTCATCTCGATGCCCCGGTCACCACGGTCGCCGTGCCACTTGTGGACCGCCATGACGTGTCCTCGGCCATCGGCGAAGACGTCCCGCAGCTCCACCCGGAAGGTGCCGTTGGTCAGCTCCATGAGCTTGCCGAAGTGGGCCATCACGTTGTCACGGCCCTTGATGTGCCCGGACATCTGGCTCTCGCCGGGCGCATGGAATGTGCAGTCGCCCGTCATCAGAGAGGCGACCGTATCCATGTCCCCGTTGACGAACGCCTCGTATGCCTTGCGCACCAGCGCTGCGTCAGGGTGTTCAGCCATGATCCCTCCACCCCCCTCGTAACCCACTTACAGTCTCTGCCCCGCCCCTCCTCCCTGCCACACGGGAGCCGACTAGCCTCGGGTCCATGCCTCCCGCCAAGAAGCGTCCGCGTGCCTACGACCCCGCCAAGACCAGGGCCGCCGTGCTCGCGCAGTTCGACCACGTACGGCAAGGGGTCCTCACGCTCACGCCCGAGCAGCTCCGTCGGCCGACGCGGCTGGGGGAGTGGACGGTCCGCGAACTGGCCGCGCACATCACCATGGCGGTGCGTTCGGTCGTCCGGGGCGTGGCCGAGCCCCCGCCCGCCACCCGCGACCTCACCCTGCTGGAATGGCCGCTCGCCACCCGGAAGTTCGCCGGGGACGTCGACCACGACACCCGGGAGATCGCCGAGGCGGCGGCGGACACCCCGGGCGCGCTCGCCGCGCTGTACGAGGAGACCGGGCGGCAGCTCGCCGACGCGCTGGTCGCGGCACCGGACGAGCGGCTGATCACCACCCGCTTCGGCGGCGTACGCCTCGCGGACTTCCTGGTGACCCGTACCGTCGAGCTGATCGTCCACACCGACGACCTGAACGACGCGACCGGGCTCACCGTCCCGTACGACCGCCAGGCGCTGGCCGCCTGCACGCGGCTGCTCGCCGACGCGCTCGCCGTCAAGGCGCCGGGAGGCTCGGTGGAGGTGCGGGTGCCGCCGTACGCGGTGGTGCAGTGCGTCGAGGGGCCCCGGCACACGCGCGGTACGCCGCCCAATGTCGTCGAGACCGACCCGCTGACGTGGGTCCGGCTCGCCACGGGACGCACGACCTGGTCCGAGGGCCTGTCCACGGCGCAGGTCCGGGCGAGCGGCGAACGGGCGGACCTGTCGGCCCACCTCCCGGTCCTCGGCTGAGAGGGCCGGGCCGCTGAGACGCCGGGCGCCCCCCGAACGGCCCCCGAACGGCCCCCGAACGGAACCGGGGCCCCACCCGGTCCGTCCCATCACCATGCCGACCATGCCGAAGAAGCAGCCGCCGCACCTCACCGGGGCCGCCGCCGCGTTCGTCCCGCTCCTCGCCCTCGCCCTCACCGCCTGCGGCACCCAATCCGGAAACGGGTCGGGCGCGGGCGACGGCAGCACCTCCGTACGCCCCGACGTGCCGGTCACCGGCGTGCACTGGACCGTCGAGAGCGTCACCGTCGACGGCAGGAAGACCGCCGCCCCGGCCGGCGCCCATGTCGCGATCGACGCCAAGGGCCGGGCCAAGGGCAACTTCGGCTGCAACCACTTCAACGCCAGGGCCACCGTCCAGGGCGACACGGTCACCCTCAGCGACACGGGTATGACCGAGATCGGCTGCCCGGAGCCCCTCCAGGGGTTCGAGGACGCCCTCAGGTCCGCCCTCACCGGCACGCTCAAGGCCAGGCTGACGGACGGCCGGCTGACGCTGACCAGCGCCGACGGCGACACGATCCGGCTCAGCGAGCAGCCCCCGGCGCCGCTCGTCGGGACCAGGTGGACGGTGAACTCGCTGGTCTCCGGCGAGGCCGCCACCTCCTTGCCGGCCGGCACCGAGGGCAAGGCGTCCTTCGTGTTCGGCAAGGACGACTCCGTACGCGGCACCCTGGGCTGCAACCAGTTCAACGCCCCGGTCACCACCGACGGCTCGACGATGACGTTCGGTCGTGTCACCACCACGCGCAAGCTGTGCGCCGGGCCGCAGATGGAGCTGGAGCGCGCCCTGCTCAAGGCCATGACGGGCAAGGTCACCTACCGGATCGACCACCGCAGCCTGACGGTCACCGCGCCCGACAAGACGGGCTTCGCGGCGAGTGCGCAGCCGACTGCGCGGCCGAGTGCGGAAAACCGGACGACAACCGCTCCTCCCGCGCAGTAGCATCCGGCCCCGCTGCGAGGTCCGTCACACCGCCCGAGCCCCGCGGCGGACCGAGAACTCCGCCGGACCCGCCGCCGGACCCCCCGCCGGATCCTCCGACGGTCCACCGCGGCCCCTGGCCGACCCGGGGCCGACTCCACTCAGGCCCTGGTCAGCGCTTGATCGGCGCCCGCCCGGCGCCCGTTCGGTGTCCGACCGGGGCCTGACCAGCAGCGGGCCGCGGGACCGCGCGGCGGAGAAGCAACCGGAATGAACGGCTCCTAGGGTTCGCACCCCGGCCGTCCCCAATTCGGACCAGTGGTCGATCTCGCCTACACTCGGTGGCGTGCCACGTGGTGACGGTCGACTCAATCACGATCTGCTTCCCGGCGAAAAGGGCCCCCAGGACGCTTGTGGCGTCTTCGGTGTCTGGGCTCCGGGTGAAGAGGTCGCAAAGCTCACGTACTTCGGGCTCTACGCCCTCCAGCATCGGGGCCAGGAATCCGCGGGAATCGCGGTCAGCAACGGCTCCCAGATCCTCGTCTTCAAGGACATGGGCCTGGTCTCCCAGGTCTTCGACGAGACTTCCCTCGGTTCCCTCCAGGGTCACATCGCGGTCGGTCACGCCCGCTACTCGACCACCGGCGCCTCCGTGTGGGAGAACGCGCAGCCGACGTTCCGGGCCACCGCCCACGGCTCCATCGCGCTCGGCCACAACGGCAACCTGGTCAACACGGCCCAGCTCGCCGAGATGGTCGCCGACCTCCCCAAGAAGGACGGCCGCGCCACGCAGGTGGCGGCCACCAACGACACCGACCTCGTCACCGCGCTCCTCGCGGGCCAGGTCGACGACGACGGCAAGCCCCTGACCATCGAGGAAGCCGCCGCCAAGGTGCTCCCCGAGGTCCTGGGTGCCTTCTCCCTCGTCTTCATGGACGAGCACACCCTCTACGCCGCCCGTGACCCGCAGGGCATCCGCCCGCTGGTCCTCGGCCGCCTGGAGCGCGGCTGGGTCGTCGCCTCCGAGTCCGCCGCCCTCGACATCTGCGGTGCCGCCTACGTCCGCGAGGTCGAGCCGGGCGAGCTGATCGCGATCGACGAGAACGGCATCCGCACCTCGCGATTCGCGGAAGCGAAGCCCAAGGGCTGTGTCTTCGAGTACGTGTACCTGGCGCGCCCGGACACCGACATCGCCGGCCGGAACGTGTACCTCTCCCGGGTGGAGATGGGCCGCAAGCTGGCCAAGGAAGCCCCCGCCGAGGCCGACCTCGTCATAGCGACGCCCGAGTCCGGCACGCCCGCCGCGATCGGGTACGCGGAGGCCAGCGGCATCCCCTTCGGCGCGGGCCTGGTGAAGAACGCGTACGTCGGCCGGACCTTCATCCAGCCGTCCCAGACCATCCGCCAGCTGGGCATCCGCCTGAAGCTGAACCCGCTGAAGGAAGTCATCAAGGGCAAGCGCCTGGTGGTCGTCGACGACTCGATCGTCCGCGGCAACACCCAGCGCGCGCTGGTCCGGATGCTCCGCGAGGCCGGGGCCGCCGAGGTCCACATCCGGATCTCCTCCCCGCCCGTGAAGTGGCCGTGCTTCTTCGGCATCGACTTCGCCACCCGCGCCGAGCTGATCGCCAACGGCATGACGGTCGAGGAGATCGGCAAGTCGCTCGGCGCCGACTCCCTCTCGTACATCTCCCTCGACGGCATGATCGAGGCCACCACCATCGACAAGCAGAAGCTGTGCCGCGCCTGCTTCGACGGTGAGTACCCGATGGAACTGCCGGACCCCGAGCTGCTCGGCAAGCAGCTCCTGGAGACCGAGCTGGCCGCCGGACCGGCCGCCACGGCCGCGGCCGACGCCCTCCGTCGCCCGTAGGACCACCCGCAATCCCTGCAGTACGACACGAAAGTTCTCACAGTCATGTCTGAGACTGAGACCACCGGTGCCAGCTACGCAGCCGCGGGCGTCGACATCGAAGCGGGCGACCGCGCCGTCGAGCTGATGAAGGAGTGGGTGAAGAAGACCCAGCGCCCCGAGGTACTCGGCGGCCTCGGCGGATTCGCCGGCCTCTTCGACGCCTCCGCCCTCAAGCGCTACGAGCGCCCGCTGCTGGCCTCCGCCACCGACGGTGTCGGTACGAAGGTCGACATCGCCCGTCAGATGGGCGTCTACGACACCATCGGCCACGACCTGGTCGCGATGGTCATGGACGACATCGTCGTCTGCGGCGCCGAGCCGCTGTTCATGACCGACTACATCTGCGTCGGCAAGGTCCACCCCGAGCGGGTCGCCGCCATCGTCAAGGGCATCGCCGAAGGCTGCGTCCTGGCCGGCTGCGCCCTCGTCGGCGGCGAGACCGCCGAGCACCCCGGACTGCTGGGCCCGGACGACTTCGACGTCGCGGGCGCCGGTACGGGCGTGGTCGAGGCCGACCGGCTGCTGGGCGCCGATCGCATCCGTACGGGTGACGCGGTGATCGCCATGGCCTCCTCCGGCCTTCACTCCAATGGGTACTCGCTCGTACGCCATGTGCTGTTCGACCGCGCGGGCATGCGCCTGGACCAGCAGGTCGAGGAGTTCGGCCGGACGCTCGGCGAGGAGCTGCTGGAGCCCACCAGGATCTACTCGCTGGACTGCCTGGCACTCACCCGGACCACCGATGTGCACGCGTTCAGCCACATCACCGGCGGTGGCCTCGCCGCGAACCTCGCCCGGGTGATCCCGGACGGGCTGCACGCCACGGTCGACCGGTCCACCTGGGCCCCGGGCGCGGTGTTCGACCTGGTCGGCACGGCCGGTCAGGTGGAGCGCCTGGAGCTGGAGAAGACGCTGAACATGGGCGTCGGCATGATGGCCGTCGTCCCCGCCGAGTCCGTCGATGTGGCGCTGACCACACTCGCGGACCGGGGCGTCGACGCCTGGGTCGCCGGTGAGATCACCGAGCGCGGCGAACACACCACGGGCGCGACCCTGACCGGTGAGTACGCCGTCTGAGCAGCACAGAACCCGGTCCGGGGCGGGGCCCCGGACCGGGCTCAAGTGAGTTCAGGCGTCAAGCACCGCGACGCTGGGACGACGGACCGGACTCCTCGTCCTCGTCATCGTCGTCGTTGTACAGCTCCGCGTAGCGGGCGTACGGGTCGTCTTCCTCGTCGTCGTCCTCGAAAGGCTCGCCATTAGGCGGCTGCGAGAGCGGTTGCGGAGTAGAAGCGCCCAGCTCGCTGGCCAGACGCGACAGGTCAGTCCCGCCGCTGTTGTACTTCAGCTGGCGGGCGACCTTCGTCTGCTTGGCCTTGGCCCGGCCGCGCCCCATGGCTCGACCCCCTCGGTGACGGGGCTCGACGGCCCCAGAGTCTTGACACGCGTTCATGAGTCGGAACGGACTCTCCGCGGAGAGACCGGCCCGTAGGGCTTCAACGGTACCTGCTTCCGCGGCCATACGGTACGCCGCCCGCATGACGCGCCCCGGAGCAAGACCGACGAGGAGCCCCGTCCTCGCTGGTCAGCTGCGATTTTAACCTCTTCTCGGCAGTCGACCCGCCGACCGGCGTGAGCCATGTCTCGCTGTGGGCGGACACGGTCACGGCGGTCGGCGGGTCGACGCTGTCAACCACGGCTCCCGCGGGTTACCCGCGACGTGCCTCCGCCATGCGCTGCTCGGCGATCCGGTCGGCCGCCGCGGCCGGCGGAATCCCGTCTTCCTTCGCACGTGCGAATATTGCCAGCGTGGTGTCGAAGATCTTCGAGGCCTTCGCCTTGCACCGGTCGAAGTCGAACCCGTGGAGCTCGTCGGCCACCTGGATCACGCCACCGGCGTTGACGACGTAGTCGGGTGCGTAGAGGATCCCGCGGTCCGCGATGTCCTTCTCGACGCCCGGGTGCGCGAGCTGGTTGTTGGCCGCGCCGCACACCACCTTCGCCGTCAGTACGGGCACGGTGTCGTCGTTCAGCGCCCCGCCGAGCGCACAGGGGGCGTAGACGTCCAGGCCCTCGGTGCGGATCAGCGCGTCGGTGTCGGCGACCACGGTGACCTGCGGGAACTTGTCGGTGATCCGGCGCACCGACTCTTCCCGTACGTCCGTGATGACGACCTCGGCGCCGTCCTCCAGCAGGTGCTCCACCAGGTAGTGGCCGACCTTGCCGACGCCCGCGACGCCGACCTTGCGGCCGCGCAGCGTCGGGTCGCCCCAGGCGTGCTGGGCGGAGGCGCGCATGCCCTGGAAGACGCCGTACGCGGTGAGGACCGAGGAGTCGCCGGCACCGCCGTTCTCGGGGGAGCGGCCGGTGGTCCAGCGGTTCTCCCGGGCGATGATGTCCATGTCAGCCACATAGGTGCCGACGTCGCAGGCCGTGACGTACCGGCCGCCGAGCGAGGCCACGAACCGGCCGTACGCCAGCAGCAGCTGCTCGGTCTTGATCAGCTCAGGGTCACCGATGATCACGGCCTTGCCGCCGCCGTGCTCCAGACCGGCCATGGCGTTCTTGTACGACATGCCCCGGGACAGGTTCAGCGCGTCGGCGACGGCGTCTTCCTCGGAGGCGTACGGGTAGAAGCGGGTACCGCCGAGGGCGGGGCCCAGGGCGGTCGAGTGGATGGCGATGACGGCCTTCAGGCCGGAGGCGCGGTCCTGACACAGCACGACTTGTTCGTGGCCGCCCTGCTCCGATCGGAACAGGGTGTGCAGGACGCCGTCGGTCACATCGGTCACGGTGGTGACTCCCAAGTACGAAGCGGCGGAGGAGGCCCTCCTGCGGGTGGGGGAGGACCTTGACGGCAAGAGAGTAAGTCCTACCTGCGCGTAGATGAGAGCCAGTGCGGCGGATCACCCCCTCGCGGAGTACGGGCGTGGAAGGATTCGTGACATGCCAGCCGTCTCCTCGGTCCCCGTCCCGTACGCGTCGTACCTGCGCGTGTACGAGCCGTTGGCGGCCTTCCCGGAGCCGGAACGCGGCCACTGGGCCCGCTACGCGCGCCGGGGCACCTCCCCGACCGCCCAGGACGAGCTGCGCCGCTCGCTGGCCGACCTGCTGGCCACGCCGCCGGTCGCGGTGCCCGTGCACGAGAGCGCCGACGCCTTCGTGGTGGAGGTGGACGGCGTGGTGTGCGTGTGCCCGTGGCGGACGCGGCTGCGCGGGTGGCTGGCCCTGGAGGAGCTGCCCGGCACGCTGCCGCCGGCGGTCCTGGACGCCGCGCTGCCGCCGGTGGTGCGGGGCCAGGCGGAGGCGGACTACGAACGGTGGCGGGAGCGGAACCCGGACGCGCGGCCGTGGATCCGTACGGCGCTCTGGCAGGTGCCGGTGCGGTGGTTCGCGCTGTTCTCGGACGAGGAGCGGGATTACGTCGCGTCCGGCGGCCCCGGGAAGGCGCCGGGCCTGCGCTACCGGACGCCGATGGTGCAGGCCCGGCGGCGGGTGGCGCGGGCGCTGAAGACGCTGCGCGACGCGCTGGACGAGGGACCGCTGACCGAGGGCCTGGTGGACGTGGGGCGGTGGCTGGAGGAGTTCCACCCGCGGTCGCTGGTCGAGCTGGACTACGGCGGCCTGGTGCACGCCCTGCCGGAGGAGTTCCTGGCCGAGGACCGCTCGGCGGCGGACGTGGCGGCGGGCCTCGCGGCACTGCGTTCCGGTGACGGGGCGGCGGCGGGAGAGGCGTACGAGCGGCTCGACGAGCGGTGGCGATCGGTGAGGAACCGGCAGCACGCCAACTGAGGTCGTGCTCATGGAGTGAGGTCCCCGCCCCTCACGGGAGGCCGGCTATGGATCTGGCGGGCGATCTGCCGCATGATCTCGCTCCGGGGACCTTCGCGTGCGAGGGGTCCTTGGTCCCGATCCGGGCCTTTGTGTCAAGCGTGACGGATAGCACTTACTGGGCTCTTGCGCCCATCGCCCAACCTCATGCCAAAATAGGACAAGGAGTCCGGGGAGGGCTCCTTCCGTCCAAGTATGGGCGGAAGGCTCAGCATTGCACGCTATGGGGGGTCTGTTGGCTCCTGATCGCTCTGTGACTGATCGTCACTGTGACGTGACTGTCCGCTATGGCATGGTCCATCGGCTTCCGCCGCTGATGAACACCTGAGAGGGCAATTCCATCGGTTTGGCCGAACGTGGCTGGACAGATGGTGTAGTTGTAGTGCCGAGGACAAGCCGTTCGTCCTATAACCGACTCGGCTCGCGTCCGCCATTTCGGGCAACGCGGGTCAAGGTGCAGAATTTAGAGGAAAGAACCGAGAAGGTTCGGTTCTCCCGAGGAGGCCGCTCATGACCGCTCGCACCCCTGATGCCGAGCCGCTGCTGACCCCCGCTGAGGTTGCCACGATGTTCCGCGTGGACCCGAAGACGGTGACCCGCTGGGCAAAGGCGGGCAAGCTCACGTCCATCCGCACGCTTGGTGGACACCGCCGGTACCGCGAGGCAGAGGTCCGCGCACTGCTGGCGGGTATCCCGCAGCAGCGCAGCGAGGCCTGAACACCCCGTTGAACAGGGCATTTCCGGGTCCCCCAACCCGGTGCGCCCGCCCTTAGCCCCATCGACGTGAGCCCGCCCCAACGGGCCTTCGTCATCGATCGCGCTGGACTCCGCCGGGTCCAGCGCGATCTTTTTGTGCGCCTGGGACCGGTCGGCGTGCGGTCGTCACACGGCTCGCCCCGGGTTCGCCGGAGGCCTTCCCCAGACCCGCCAGAGGGGTGCAATTGCACATATTAAATCGGGCGGTTGTAGGGAGGGTGTAAGTTGAGTGGTTTCCAAAACTGGTTTCGTGACTCGCGTCACACTGGTCAGGCCTCGTCCGCCGGGTCTTCCGGCTCGCCCTCGGTCCCGCGCCGGGCGCTCTCCCGCTCCTCCTCGGCCGGGTCCGGGTACTCCATGGCCAGCCTCAGGAGGCGATGACAGACGGGACAGTGGCGCGTGAGGTGGCGGTAGCCGGACGCGGCCGCCAGATGGGCGCGGAGCAGTGCGCGTGTCTCGTGCCGGGCTGTGGATGCCGCCGCCATGCGCGTCACCTCCGGTGAAGGGCCCCCGATTCCCTGTTGCTTGGGTACCGGTGGCAGATGACCGCGTCAAGGCGCACGACAGAAGGGCCCGAATCCGCGGGGGATTCGGGCCCTTCTGTTACTTCTACCGGCGATCCTGACGGGACTTGAACCCGCGACCTCCACCTTGACAGGGTGGCGAGCTAACCAACTGCTCCACAGGACCTTGATTCGCGGCCGACTGCGCGGCTGCGAATCAAACTGTACAGCAGGTCAGAGGGTCCGGTCGAACTCACTCATGGCGACGGGCTCATCACGGCGGTCGTGACGGCGGCCGTCGCCGTGGCCGGCACCGCGGTCGTCACGGTGCGGCCGCGTCGATCGCCTTCACGATCCGCTTGTCGGAGACCGGATACGCCGTGCCCAGGGCGTGGGCGAAATAGCTGACCCGCAGCTCCTCGATCATCCAGCGGATGTCCAGGACCTCCTGCGGCACCGGGCGGCCCTTGGGCATCTGCTCCAGCAGCCAGGCGTACTCGTCCTGCATCTCGTGGACCTTCTCCATCCGCGTGGTGTCGCGCTGGACGGACGTGGGCATCTGCTGGAGCCGGCGGTCCACCGCCACGAGATAGCGCATCAGGTCCGGCAGGCGCCGCAGACCCGTCTTCGTCACGAAGCCCGCCGGCATGAGGGCCGCCAGCTGCTCGCGCACGTCCTGCACGTTGTTCACGAGAACGAGGCTCTGCGTGGCCTTCACACTCCCCTCACACGCCTGCCAGGCGGCCAGGATCTGCTGCACCTGGTCCACCGTGCGGATCGTCAGCACGACGAGGACGGCGCGGACCTTGTCGTACAGCTTCCGGAACGACTCCTCGTCCCACGCCGGGCCGCCGTGGTCGGCGATCAGCCGGTCGGCGGCGGCGGTGGCGCAGTCGTCGAACAGCGCCTGGACCGAGCCGTGCGGATTGCGGGACAGCGCGAGCTTCTGCTGGTTCGTCAGCTTGTCGGAGGCGAACTTGGCCGGGTTCACCGGGATGTTCAGCATGATCAGCCTGCGGGTGCCGCGCCACATCGCCCGCGCCTGCTCGGCCTCCGTGTCGAAGAGCCGTACGGAGACGGTGTCGCCGGCATCGACGAGGGCCGGGTACGCCTTGACGGGCTGGCCCGCGCGGCGGGTCTCGAAGACCTTGGTGAGCGTGCCGATCGTCCAGTCCGTCAGGCCCGTGCGCTCCAGGGACTGGCCGGAGCCCGAGGGGCCCGCCGTGGCGGCCTGGGCGGCCTTGGACAGCGCCTGACGGGCCTTCGGCTTCAGCTGGAGCTTCAGGGCCTCCAGATCCTTGTCCTCGGCCAGCTTGCGGCGCCGCTCGTCGACGATCCGGAACGTGATCTTCAGGTGGTCGGGGACCCTGGAGAGGTCGAAGTCGTCGGCGTCCACCGGGACGCCGACCATCCGCTTCAGCTCGCGGGCGAGCGTCACCGTCAGCGGCTCCTGGAGGGGCGTCGCCCTCTCCAGGAACTTCTTCGCGTAGTTCGGCGCCGGGACGTAGTGGCGGCGCACCGGTTTCGGCAGGGAGCGGATCAGCTCGGTGACGACCTCTTCGCGCAGACCCGGGATCTGCCAGTCGAAACCCTCGTCCGTCACCTGGTTCAGCACCTGGAGCGGGATGTGGACGGTGACGCCGTCCGCGTCCGCGCCCGGCTCGAACTGGTACGTCACCCGGAACTTCAGCGCGCCCTGCCGCCACGAGTCCGGGTAGTCGGCCTTGGTGACCGCGCCCGCCTTCTCGTTGATGAGCATCTCGCGCTCGAAGTCGAGCAGGTCCGGCTCCTCGTGCCGCTTGTGCTTCCACCACGAGTCGAAGTGCGCGCCGGAGACGACGTGTTCGGGCACCCGCTGGTCGTAGAAGTCGAACAGCGTCTCGTCGTCCACCAGGATGTCGCGGCGGCGGGCCCGGTGCTCCAGCTCCTCGACCTCGGTGAGCAGCTTGCGGTTGTCCGCGAAGAACTTGTGGTGCGTCCGCCAGTCGCCCTCCACCAGCGCGTGCCGGATGAACAGCTCCCGGCTCACCTCCGGGTCGATGCGCCCGTAGTTGACCTTCCGCTGGGCGACGATCGGCACCCCGTACAGCGTGACCTTCTCGTACGCCATGACCGCCGCCTGGTCCTTCTCCCAGTGCGGCTCGGAGTACGTGCGCTTCAGCAGGTGCCCGGCCAGCGGCTCGATCCACTCGGGCTCGATCTTCGCGTTGACCCGCGCCCACAGGCGGGAGGTCTCCACCAGCTCGGCGGACATGATGAAGCGCGGCGGCTTCTTGAACAGGGCCGAGCCGGGGAAGACGGCGAACTTGGCGCTGCGGGCGCCCAGGTACTCGTTCTTGGCGCCGTCCTTGATGTCCTTCATCCCGATGTGGGACAGGAGGCCCGCGAGCAGCGAGACATGGACGCGGTCCTCGGGCGCGTCCTCTTCGTTGAGGTGGATCCCCATCTGCTTGGCGACCGTACGCAACTGCGTATAGATGTCCTGCCATTCACGAATGCGCAGGTAGTTGAGGTACTCCGACTTGCACATGCGGCGGAACGCGGACGACGACAGCGCCTTCTGCTGCTCGCGGATGTAGCGCCAGAGGTTGAGGAAGGCGAGGAAGTCGGACGTCTCGTCCCTGAAGCGGGCGTGCTGCTGGTCCGCCTGCGCCTGCTTCTCGGCCGGCCGCTCACGCGGGTCCTGGATGGACAGCGCGGCCGCGATGACCATGACCTCGCGCACGCAGCCGTTCTTGTCGGCCTCCAGGACCATCCGGGCCAGCCGCGGGTCCACCGGCAGCTGGGCCAGCTTGCGACCCTGCTGCGTGAGCCGCTTCTTGGGGTCCTTCTGTGCCGGGTCGATCGCGCCGAGCTCCTGGAGGAGCTGGACGCCGTCGCGGATGTTGCGGTGGTCCGGCGGGTCGATGAAGGGGAACTTCTCGATGTCGCCCAGCCCGGCGGCCGTCATCTGCAGGATGACCGACGCCAGGTTCGTACGGAGGATCTCCGCGTCGGTGAACTCGGGGCGGGCGAGGAAGTCGTCCTCGTCGTACAGCCGGATGCAGATGCCGTCCGACGTACGGCCGCAGCGGCCCTTGCGCTGGTTGGCGCTGGCCTGGCTGATCCGCTCGATCGGCAGGCGCTGCACCTTGGTGCGGTGGCTGTAGCGGGAGATGCGGGCGGTGCCGGGGTCGATGACGTACTTGATGCCGGGGACCGTCAGGGACGTCTCGGCGACGTTCGTCGCGAGGACGATCCGGCGGCCGGAGTGGGCCTGGAAGACGCGGTGCTGCTCGGCGTGCGAGAGGCGGGCGTAGAGGGGGAGGACCTCGGTGTTGCGGAGCTTCTTCTTGATCAGCGCGTCCGCCGTGTCACGGATCTCGCGCTCACCGGAGAGGAAGACCAGGATGTCGCCCGGGCCCTCGCCCTGGAGCTCGTCGACCGCGTCGCAGATGGCGGTGATCTGGTCGCGGTCGGAGTCGTCGGAGTCCTCTTCGAGGAGCGGGCGGTAGCGGACCTCGACCGGGTACGTACGGCCCGAGACCTCGACGATCGGCGCGTCGCCGAAGTGGCGGGAGAAGCGCTCGGGGTCGATGGTCGCGGAGGTGATCACGACCTTGAGGTCGGGGCGCTTGGGCAGGAGCTGGGCCAGGTAGCCGAGCAGGAAGTCGATGTTGAGGCTGCGCTCGTGGGCCTCGTCGATGATGATCGTGTCGTACGCGCGCAGCTCGCGGTCCGTCTGGATCTCGGCGAGCAGGATGCCGTCCGTCATGAGCTTGACGAAGGTCGCGTCCGGATTCACCTGGTCGGTGAAGCGGACCTTCCAGCCCACCGCTTCCCCGAGAGGCGTCTTCAGCTCGTCCGCCACGCGCTCGGCCACCGTGCGGGCGGCGATCCGCCTCGGCTGCGTGTGGCCGATCATGCCCCGGACACCGCGCCCCAGCTCCAGGCAGATCTTGGGGATCTGGGTCGTCTTGCCGGACCCCGTCTCACCGGCGACGATCACGACCTGGTGGTCGCGTATCGCCTCCAGGATGTCGTCCTTCTTCTGGCTGACCGGCAGCGCTTGCGGGTACGTGATCTCCGGCACCCGGGCCGCGCGCTCGGCGGTGCGGGCTGCCGCCTTGCCGGCCTCGGCGGCGATCTCGTCCAGCACGGCCTGCCGGGCTTCGGGCTTGCGGATGCGGCGGGCGCCTTCGAGACGGCGGCCGAGCCGGTGCGCGTCGCGCAGCGAGACCTCGGCCAGCAGGGTCTGGAGGTCGGCGAGGGAAGTAGACATACCTGGTCCAGGATCTCACTCGCGGCAACGGAGTGGCGAACCGATTTCCCCGTACCATTTCCGGCGAGTCGATGACCCCCCGGACGACCTTGGAAGGCGGTGCCCATGCCCTGTGCCGGCAGCCGGTGGTGCCGCGTCGCGGCCGCCGTGCTCGTGCTGGTGGGCACGCTGCTGGTGTGCGGCCCGGGCGCCGCTGCGGAGGAGGGCGCAGCGGTCGTCGCCGTTTCCGCGGCGGAGGCCGCCGGACCGGGTCCCGGCCAGGCCCCCGGCCAGGGCCCCGGATGCGGCTCCTCCGACGACGGGGGAGGCCTGGCGCCCGCAGTGCCGCCCCGCTCGGGCACCCTGTGCGAACTGCTGCCCGCCCTGCACGTCGCCCGCGCGGTGACCGGGCCGTGGGGCGTGGACGAGACGATCCTGGACGTACGGCCCGAGCGGGGCCCGCCGCCGCTCGCGCCGCCCTCACCACTGGACCTGTCGATCCTGCGCGTATAGCCGGCGCCCCGCACCTTCCCGCCGGTCACTTCCCCATGCGTACAGGAGTTCCACCATGCCCACGTCCAAGCCGTACCTCATCGGCGCGGGAGTCCTCGCCGCCGCCGCGCTGCTCGGCGCCGTCTCGTACACCGCCACCAAGCCGGCCGAGCCCTCGCCGTCCGTCGTCGCCGAGTCGTCCGCGGAGCCGGGGGCCGGCGTCTACCCCGAGCTGGAGGAGTACGCCCGGCGCGACGCCAAGGACCCGCTCGCGGTCGGGCGCGCCGACGCCCCCGTCGTCCTGATCGAGTACGCCGACTTCAAGTGCGGCTACTGCGGGAAGTTCGCCCGCGAGACCGAGCCGGAGCTGATCGAGAAGTACGTCGGCGAGGGCACCCTGCGCATCGAATGGCGCAACTTCCCGATCTTCGGCGAGGAGTCCGAGCGCGCGGCCCGCGCCGCGTGGGCGGCCGGCCGGCAGGGGCGGTTCTGGCAGTTCCACAAGGCCGCGTACGCCGAGGGCGCCAAGGAGCAGGGCTTCGGCGAGGACCGGGTGCTCGCGCTGGCCCGGGAGGCCGGCGTCGCCGACCTCGACCGCTTCGGCCGCGACCTCGACAGCGAGGCGGCACGGCAGGCCGTGGCCAAGGACCAGGAGCAGGCGTACGCGCTCGGCGCCACGTCCACGCCGTCGTTCCTGGTGAACGGCCGGCCCATCGCGGGCGCACAGCCCATGGAGACGTTCACGACCGCAATCGAGGCGGCGAAGCGGGAGGCCGCGAAGTGACGGACATCGGCTACCTGGCCGCGTTCCTGGGCGGGCTGCTCGCCCTGCTCAGTCCGTGCAGCGCGCTGCTGCTCCCCGCGTTCTTCGCGTACTCGATCGACACCCCGGCCCGCCTCCTCGCCCGTACCGGGATCTTCTACGCCGGTCTCGCCACCACGCTCGTCCCGCTGGGCGCGGCGGGGTCCTTCGCGGGGCGGCTCTTCTACGGGCACCGGGACACGCTCGTCGCCGTGGGCGGCTGGCTGATCATCGCGCTCGGCGTGGCGCAGATCCTCGGCCTGGGCTTCGCCTCGCGGCGGATCGCCGAGGTGAGCGGCCGGATCCGCCCCGTCTCGGCGCTCTCCGTGTACGCGCTGGGCCTGGTGTACGGCCTGGCCGGCTTCTGCGCGGGCCCCATTCTCGGCAGTGTCCTGACGGTGGCGGCGCTCAGCGGAAGCCCGATCTACGGGGGCCTGCTGCTGGCGGTGTACGCACTCGGCATGGCCGTGCCGCTGTTCCTGCTGGCCCTGCTGTGGGAGCGCTACGACCTGGGACGACGCGGCTGGCTCCGGGGCCGCCCGCTGCGGGTGGGCCGCTTCGAACTGCACAGCACGTCGCTGCTGTCGGGCCTGTTCTTCATCGTCCTGGGCGCGCTGTTCCTGGCCTTCGACGGCACGACCGCCCTGCCGGGCCTGCTGTCGGTCGACGACTCCTACGCAGTGGAGGAATGGGCCTCGGCCCTCGGCCGTGCGGTCCCCGACTGGGCCCTGCTCCTCGCGGTCGTCGCGGTGGTCGCCATCACGCTCGGCGTCCGCGGCTGGCGCGGCCGCGAGCGGACCTGACCCGCCGCCGTACCCGCCCGAACCGGCGGGGGCTCGGGCCCCCGCCCTTCCGGCGAGGGAAGCCCGCCTTTCCGGGAAGGGGAACGACGAAGGCCCCGTCCGGGGGACGGGGCCTTCGTGGTGGTGGCTGGGGCCGGGGTCGAACCGGCGACCTTCCGCTTTTCAGGCGGACGCTCGTACCAACTGAGCTACCCAGCCACGTGACTCTTTCGAGCCACAGCGGTCCTGACGGGATTTGAACCCGCGGCCTCCACCTTGACAGGGTGGCGAGCACTCCAAACTGCTCCACAGGACCAAGCAATGTGCGAGAACCAGTCTCGCACACGGTGATGCGTGCCCCCAACGGGATTCGAACCCGTGCTACCGCCTTGAAAGGGCGGCGTCCTGGGCCACTAGACGATGAGGGCTAATTGGCCCGCCTGGGCGCTTCGTCAGCGCGTCGGGGACGTGAGAAGCATATGGGATGCGAGGACCGTTCGCCAAAACGGTTATGGGGATCGGGTGGGGGAGCGGGGCGAGGAGGGGGTGCCCGAGGGTGCGGTGGACGGGGCGGCCGGAGGGTTCTCCTCCGGGACGTGGCGGCTGACCTCGGCCGTCGTGAGGCCCAGGCCGCCCAGGGTGATCTCGTCCCAGGCCTGGAGACGGCGGGTGTCCCGGTCCAGGTAGAGGACCGAGGCGTGGACCTTCTCCGGCTCGTCCTGCTCCAGGGCGCGCAGGCCGCCGCCGCCCGTGGACCCCTCGATCTTCAGGCGGGTGCCGTTCGGCAGGAGCTTGTTCACCCGGCGGTGGACGTGACCCGCCAGGACCAGCGGGACCTGGCCGTCGGTCTCCTGGGCGGCCACCGGGTTGTGGGCCACCGCGATGTCCACGGGACGGCCGGCCCGCGCCTGCTCGCGCAGGGACGCCGCCAGCCGGGCGCCCGCCGCGCGCTCGGCGTCGTCGCCGGCCGGCACCACCGAGCGGTCCGGGGTGAACTGCGGGTCGCCGGTGCCGGCCACCCGGAGGCCGGCGACGGTGACGGCGCGGCCCTCGTCCAGGACGTGCACGTTCCTCAGGCCCTCCAGGTACCGCTGGGTGACCTGCGAGTCATGGTTGCCGCGCACCCAGACGTAGGGCGCGCCGAGATCGGTGATCGGGTCGAGGAAGCCGTTCTCGGCGGCGGTGCCGTGGTCCATGGTGTCGCCCGAGTCGATGATCACGTCGATCCGGTACTGCTCGACGAGCGAGCGGATGATCTCCCAGGCGGCCGGGTTCAGGTGGATGTCGGAGACGTGCAGCACGCGCATGGTGCCCGGGTCGGGCTGGTACGTCGGGAGCGTGGAGGCAGCGTCGTACAGCTTCGTCACATTGGTGACGAGACGCGCGAGTTCCTTCTGGTAGACGTCGAACTCGCTCACGATCGAGCGGGCGTTGCCGACCACGGACGGGGCCGACGACAGCAGCCCGGAGAACTTCGGCTCCAGCACCGACTTGGGGTTCCAGGTGGCGTACGCGGACACGCCGGCGGCTCCCAGCAGCGCGAGCGCGAGGCCGCCGGCCGCGAGGGCGCGGCGCGGGCGGCGGTAGACGGCGAGGCCGAGGGCGGTGGCGCCGGAGACGACGGCGACGCAGGAGCGCAGCGCCAGCTCGCGGGTGCCGTCGGCGACGTCCTGGGTGATCTCGTCCTGGAGGCCGGTGATCCTCTCGGGGTGCTGCACCAGGGCCTGGGCGCGGACCGGGTCGAGCTGGTCGACGTCCACGTCGAGGCGGATGGGCGCGGTGTGGGAGTCGAGTTCCAGCGCGCCCAGCGGCGAGACGTTGATCTTCGTCCCGCCGTGCAGGGAGGGCCGCAGGGTCATGCTCGTGTCCATCGGCCCCACGGGCGTACGGACGCTGCCGACGATCAGCAGGCCGAGCCATGCGCCCATCAGGACCACGGCGAGAAGACCGAAGGCTCGGGCATACGGGTGAGGGGCGTGGACCAGCGCGGACGTGGGAGCGGTGCGGCGGGAGCGGTAGTGGTGCAGGAGGCGGGCGTAGGTGGTGCGGAGGGCAGCTCGGGCGGCCATGGGCGCCGTATGCCCATGCGGACGGGTCACTATGCCCGGCCATCCGTGACAATGGCCGCGTGCTGGAGATGACACGCGAGGAGTTCGAGGAACTGGTCGCCGAGGCGCTGGACAGGATCCCGCCGGAGCTGACGCGGCTGATGGACAACGTCGCGGTGTTCGTGGAGGACGAGCCGTCGCCGGACGATCCGGATCTACTGGGTCTGTACGAGGGGACTCCGCTGACCGACCGGGGCGAGTGGTACGCGGGCGTGCTGCCCGACCGGATCACCATCTACCGGGGGCCGACGCTGCGGATGTGCGACTCGCGGGAGGACGTGGTCGCCGAGACGGAGGTGACGGTCGTCCACGAGATCGCCCACCACTTCGGGATCGACGACGAGCGGCTGCACGAGCTCGGGTACGGCTGACGGGGGCGGGACACGGGCGCCGGGGCGGGCGTGTCCTTGTGGGGCTTGGGGAGTTGGGCAGGGAAACCCCGTCCCGCACCCATGGAGGTGCCCTCGTGCGCCATTTGCCCGCCCCCGTCCGATGGGCCGTCACCGCACTGGCGGTAGCGGCCTCCGCAGGCTCCGTCAGCGGCTGCATGAGCGTCTCCGACGCGGGCGCGAAGCCGGGCCCCGCCCGGTCCGCCGGCCCGTCGGGGGCCGCGGCGGCCGAGCCGGACGGCGGTGCCGACGCGCCCGGCGGCCGCCATGACGTACGTACCGGGCACGGCGCGGAGGGCGAGGCGGGCGCGCCGGGCGAGGAGGACGGGACGTCGCCGGAGCCGAGCGACGCGCCCGGGCCGGCGAAGCCGTCCGCGGCGCCCTCGGGCAAGCCGTCGGCGGACGGGAAGCCCGGCGCCCGGCCCGCGCGGCCGCCCGCCCCCTCGCCGAGCGGTGGCGATGCCGGTGGCACGGCCGGAGGCGGCGGGGCCTCGCCGAGCCAGCAGCCGACGCCGCCGGAGCCCACCCCGCCCCCGCCGTCGACGCCCGCGCCGACGCCCCCGACAGAGCCGAGCCCGGCCCCGTCGGACCCCCCGTCCGCGTCACCGGCCGCCGACACCCGTACGCAGTCGCTGCACGCCCCGGAGGGACACCACACGGGCCCCGGTGCGGAACCCTCGGCGTCGCCCCAGGTGGCCCCCGCGTGACGCCCGCCGTTACGCGGGGGGACGGCCGTGGGGGTGTCGGTGGTGCGGCTGCTGTCCGTGGGCGGGTGGCGGGGGTCGCGCGGAGGTCGCTGGGAGGTCCGTGCGTGGGGCGGGTGAACGGCCCGTGGCACGGTCGGCGTGCCGCCGGTGGGGAGGTCGGCCGGACGCCCTTGGCACGGCGTCGCACGGTCGGCGGACGTGCTCCTGAGGTGGACGTCACAGACGGGGTGGCGTGAGCCGGTTTGCGCTGAGTGGGGGAGAGTGCGTATGGTGGTAGATCGTTTGATCCCATGTTCCCTTTGCCCGGCGCCACTACCGAGAGCGCCGCGTGTGGCGCGTACTCTCCCTTGCCGTGGCTGACCGCATCGAGGCGGTCGAATTGCGAAACACGGAGTTGACGGGCGCGTGCCGAGACTCCGGAAGGTTTCGCATTTCGCATGTCCATTTTCAGTCCTGACCACGCCGTCATGCCCGAGAACGCCGACCTCGACGAGAGCATCGCTCTCGAGGACGAGGCCCTCGAGTCCCCCGAGCAGCTGACCGCCGACGAGCCGCAGACCGCCGACGAGACCCAGGTCACCTTCGGCGATCTGGGTCTGCCCGAGGGCATCGTCCGCAAGCTCGCGCAGAACGGCGTGACCGCCCCCTTCCCGATCCAGGCGGCGACCATCCCGGACGCCCTGGCCGGCAAGGACATCCTCGGCCGCGGCCGCACCGGCTCCGGCAAGACCCTCTCCTTCGGTCTGCCGCTGCTCGCCACCCTGGCCGGCGGCCACACCGACAAGAAGAAGCCCCGCGGCGTCATCCTCACCCCGACCCGTGAGCTCGCGATGCAGGTCGCGGACGCCCTCCAGCCGTACGGCGACGTCCTCGGCCTCAAGATGAAGGTCGTCTGCGGCGGTACGTCGATGGGCAACCAGATCCCCGCGGCGCGCCCCCGGCTGTTACTCGGTCACGTCGTGGTCGTGGCCGTCGTGCAGGCCGCCGCCGCTGCCCGCGTCGCCGTCCGTGGGGACGGTGACGACCGGCTTGCGCAGCGAGCTGAGGTCGTGGGCGTAGACGCCCACGGCGTTGGCGATGACGTCGATGTTGGCGTCGAACGCCGTCATGTTGATGTTCTTGATGTCGTCGCACTTGGCGTGGTAGCAGGCGTCGTACGCGACCCCCGCCGTGCCGCCGAACTTCTCGACCTGCTTGGCCGTCTTCAGGCCCTCGGCGCCGGTGAACGTGCCGCCGGACGGGATGCCGACCGCGATGAACGGGCCGTAGTCGGAGCGGCCGGTGAAGTCCGTGCCCTCGTGCGGGCGGCCCTGCTTGTCCATGAACTCGTTGATGTCGCGCTCGATCTGGGCCGAGCCGGTGGGGCCGGCGGGCGCGCCGACGCCGTCCGAGTTGTCACCGTCGTACACGAACAGGCCGTAGTTCGGCGAGGCGATCATGTCGAAGTTCAGGTAGAGCTTGATCTCCTTGCGGTCGAGCTCGCTGAGGTTGTCGACGTAGTGCTCGGAGCCGAGCAGGCCGTTCTCCTCCGCCGACCACCAGGCGAAGCGCACCTTGTTCGTGGGCTTCTGCTTGGACTTGGCGAGGTCCAGGGCGACTTCGAGCAGACCGGCCGAGCCGGAGCCGTTGTCGTTGATGCCGGGGCCGGCGGTCACCGAGTCGAGGTGCGAGCCGAGCATCACGGTGTTGGCCGCGTTGCCGCGGGCGGTCTCCGCGATGACGTTGTTGGTGGTCCGCTTCTCCTGGAGCTGGCGGATCTCGAAGTTGACCTCGACGGGGCCCTTGGCCAGGTCGGCGACGAGCTTCTCGCCGTCGGCCTGGGATATGCCACCGGTCGGTATCTTGCCGGCCGCCGGGTCGCCCAGGGTGCCGCCGAGCGAGCCGGGCACGTTGTTGTAGATGATCGCGCCGGTGGCGCCCGCCGCGGCGGCCTGGGCCTGCTTGTCGGCGAAGGTGCAGCCGCCGCGCTTGACCAGGGCGATCTTGCCGGTGAAGGTGCCGGACGCGTAGTCGGCGGCCTCGCAGCCGGGCGTCGCGTCGTCCGCGGGCGCCGGGACGGCGGCGAGGCCGGCCTTGACCCCGCCGACGGGCGTCGACTTGGTGTACGTCATCGCCCCGATGGTGATGTCACGCGGCGTCGGCGAGACGACCGAGAGCTTCTCCGCCTGGGTCTGGGTGTAGATGAATTCGAACTTCTGGTACGAGACCTGGTAGCCGGCCTTCTCGAGCTGCTGGTACACGTACGCGGCCGAGGCGTCGTGTCCGAGCGAGCCGGCCGCCCGGTGGCCGCCGGCCGAGTCGGCTATCTGCTGGAACTTCTCCAGGTGCTTGTAGGCGTCCTTGGCGGACGCCTCCCGGACCAGCTTCTTGGAGAGGTGCGCGGCGTCCTTGGCCGCCTCCTTGCCGGGGTCGTGCCGACCGGCGGAAGCGGGGGATGCGGAAGCCAGCAGGAGCGGGGTCGCGAGTGCGGCTGCGGCCAGGGTGGCCACGGCTCTGCGAGGGGATGAGGTCACAGAGGTCCTTCCCGGTGTGTACGAGGTTGAAGGGAAGCTAGCGATCTCCCACGCTCCTGTGAACAGATGTGCCGCAACTCACGTGATATTCCGTACGTTTGGCAACGGAACGTGTCACTCCGCCGCCGAAGTTCCAGTGTCTTCCGCCGTTTTGGCGGTCTTGGAACCGCCGGCGCTCGTCGCCGTCTTCGCCGCCTTCGTGGCGGTGGCCGTTTTGGCGGCGCGTTTGGCCTCCTGCTTGTACGCGCGGACCTTGGCGAGCGACTTTGGCCCGGTGATGTCGGCGGCCGAGCGGTACGAGCCCTCCTCGCCGTACGCGCCCGCCGCCTCCCGCCAGCCCTCGGGCCGTACGCCGTACTGCTTGCCCAGCAGCGCCAGGAAGATCTGGGCCTTCTGCCTGCCGAACCCGGGCAGGGCGAGGAGCCGGTCCAGCAGCTCCTTGCCGGTACCGGCGTCCGACCAGACGGCGCTCGCGTCACCGCCGTACTCGTCCACCAGGTACTGGCACAGCTGCTGGACCCGCTTGGCCATCGAGCCGGGATAGCGGTGCACCGCGGGCTTGTCGGACAGCAGGGCGACGAAGGCCTCCGGGTCGTACGCCGCGATCTCGTGCGCGTCCAGATCGTCGGAGCCCATGCGCCGGGCGATGGTGTACGGGCCGGAGAACGCCCACTCCATGGGGACCTGCTGGTCCAGGAGCATGCCGACGAGCGCGGCGAGCGGGCTGCGTCCCAGCAGCTCGTCGGCCTCGGGTTGCTGGGCGAGGTGGATCGGGGTCGTCATGGTTCGATGATCGCGCCGGTGACGGCGGGTCGCACGGCGGGGGTCTCAAGCCTGGTGGGCCTCCCGGCCGAACCGGTCGAGCGCCGCCACCACGTGCCGGCGGGTGGCCTCCGTGCCCAGGTGGCCCGCCTCGTCCACCACGATCAGCTCCGCCTCCGGCCAGGCCCGGCCCAGCTCCCACGCGGTGGCCGGCGGCCCGCCCAGGTCGAGCCGCCCGTGCACCAGCACCCCCGGAACGCCCGCCAGCCGGTGGGCGTCGCGCAGCAGCGCGCCCTCCTCCAGCCAGGCACCGTGCGAGAAGTAGTGCGTACAGATGCGTACGAGCGCGAGGCGGGCGGCGTCGGGGCGGCCCCCGTAGGGCGTCCCACCACCCTCCAGGGACACCACCGTGTCCTCCCACGCGCACCAGTCGGCCGTGGCCCTCTCCCGTACGGCCGGGTCCGGGTGCTCCGCGAGCCGGGCGTACGCCGCGACCAGGCCGGCCGCCGTCTCCCCGGCGCCCGGTCCCGCCCCCGCCCGGAACCGCGCCCACGCCTCGGGGAAGAACCTCCCCACCCCCTCGTACAACCAGGCGATCTCCGAGCGGCGGGTGGTCGTGACCGCGGAGATCACGATCTGTTCGACGCGCTCGGGGTGGCTCTGGGCGTACGCCAGGATCAGCGTCGAGCCCCAGGAGCCGCCGAACAGCAGCCAGCGGTCGACGCCGAGGTGCTCGCGCAGCCGCTCCATGTCGGCGATCAGGTGGCCGGTGGTGTTGACGCTCATGTCGGTCGCCGGGTCGCTCGCGTGCGGGGTGCTGCGGCCGCAGCCGCGCTGGTCGAACAGAACGACCCGGTAGCGGGCGGGGTCGAAGAGCCGCACGGCCGCCGGGTTGCACCCGGAGCCGGGGCCGCCGTGCACGACGAGTGCGGGCTTGCCGGCCGGGTTTCCGTGGACCTGCCGGTGGACGAGGTTGCCGTCGCCGACGTCGAGCAGGCCCTGCTCGTACGGCTCGCTCCGCGGATACACCCCGGCACCCTCCCCGGTCAGTTATGACAGCGCTGTTACATTACCGTCGATGGAACTTCTCGGAACCCGCCTCCGCCACCTCCTCGACCTGCTCGACGGCGACGTCGCCGCCGTCTACGCCGATCTCGGCCTCGCCGGGTTCCGCCCCCGCTACACGCCCGTCGTCCGGCTGCTGGCCGCCGGCCCGCGCGCCATCCGTGACATCGCCGAGGCGACCGGAGTCACCCACTCGGCGGCCAGCCAGACCGTCGCCCAGCTGGTCGAGGAGGAGCTGGTCGTCCTCGCCCCCGACCCGGCCGACGCCCGCCGCCGGGTGGCCCGACTGACGCCGAAGGCGGAGGCGCTGCTGCCCGTCCTGGAGGCCGAATGGGCTGCCACGGCGACAGCGGTGGCGGCGCTGGAGGCGGAGCTGCCGTACCCCCTGGGCCGGCTCGTCGACGAAACCCTCGCCGCCCTGTCGCGCCGCCCCATGCGCGACCGCGTCACCGATGCCCTGCCTCCGCTCCCGCGTGGTGCACAGCCGTGATCTCGGGCGCACGCCCGGGCGTCGCCCCGGGCGGTCGAAGGCCGTTCGTCACGGTGACGGCTCTGCGTCCTGGCCCCGCAGGCGGGCCGCCCGCATCCGCAGGTAGCGGGCCTCCGGGACGCTGAGGGTGCGCCCGGCCGCCGCCTGGTAGGCGGTCAGGGCGCCCTCGATGTCGCCCGCCCGTTCCAGCAGGTGCGCGCGGACGGCGTCCAGCCGGTGATGGCCGGCCAGCCGCCCCTCCAGGGAGGTGAGTTCGGCGAGCCCCGCCTCGGGCCCGGCCACCATGGCGAGGGCCACCGCGCGGCTCAGCTCGGCCATGGGGTCGGGTTCCGGGGCGCGGCGCAGCAGCACGTCGTACAACGCCAGGATCTGGGGCCAGTCGGTGTCCTCCGCCCGCGCCGCCTCGTCGTGCAGGGCGGCGATCGCCGCCTGGAGCTGGTACGCCCCGGCCGGCCCCTCCGCCAGGGCCTCCTCCACCAGGGCGGTGCCCTCCCGGATGGCGTCCCGGTCCCAGCGGGCGCGGTCCTGCTCGTCGAGCGGGATCAACTCGCCGTGCGGCCCGGTGCGCGCCGCGCTGCGGGCTTCGGTGAGCACCATGAGCGCCAGCAGCCCGGTCACGGCGCCCTCCCGGGGCAGCAGGCGGCGCACCGCGCGGGTGAGGCGGATGGCCTCGCGGGCGAGGCCGGCGCGGTGCAGTTCGCGACCGGAGGTCGCCGTATGGCCCTCGTTGAAGATCAGGTACAGCACCTGGAGGACCGCCGCCAGGCGCTGGTCGCGGTCCGCCGGGCCGGGTGGGCGGAAGGGCACGCCCTTGAGCTTCTGCTTGGCGCGGCTGATCCTCTGCGCCATCGTCGCCTCGGGGACGAGGTGCGCCCGGGCGATCTCGGCCGTCGTCAGGCCGCCCACCGCGCGGAGCGTCAGTGCGACCTGCGCCGCCGGGGTCAGCTCCGGGTGGCAGCACAGGAACAGCAGCGTGAGCGTGTCGTCCTCGGACGGTGCCCGCCCCTCCCCGGGCGGCGGCGCGGTGAACGCGTCCCGGGGCGCGAGCGCGGCCTCCGCCTCCTCGCGCCTGCGCCGTGCCTCGTCGGCCCGCAGCTGGTCCATGAGCCGGCGGGAGGCCACCCGGATGAGCCACCCCCGCGGGTTGTCCGGGACCCCGTCGCGGGGCCACTGCCGTGCGGCGGCGAGCAGGGCTTCCTGTACGGCGTCCTCGGCGGGGTCGAAGTGCCCGTACCGGCGTACGAGCGCGCCGAGGACCTGCGGCGCGTGGTGCCGCAGCAGGTCCTCGACGTCCCTGTTCACGGTGCTCAGCAGCCGGGACCGTTCTCCATGATGGGACGGATGACGACCGGGTACTCGGGAGCGCCCTCGGGCTGCGGGCAGCGGGCGACGCGTGCCGCGATCTCGGTGACCCGGTCGAGGCTCGCGCAGTCGAGCACCCAGTACCCGGCCAGCAGTTCCTTGGTCTCTCCGTACGGGCCGTCCGTGATCACCGGCCGGCCGTCCTCGCCGAGGCTGACGAGCCGGGTCTGGCGCGGCTCGGCGAGCCCCTGGCCGTCGACGAACTCACCGGACTCCGCGAGGTCGTCGTTGATCTCCTGCATGAAGGCGAACATCGTCTGGAGGTCCTTCTCGCTCCAGGCGGGGCTGTGCGGGGAGGCCTTGCCGTTCATCGCGTCGTAGTCGGCCTGCGTGCCCTGCACCATCACCAGGTACTTCATGGTGCCGCTCCTCTCGAGGCTGTTTCGGGGATGCCGTTCACAGGGGACGTCGGAGCCGACGACGCGCTCTCGACATCGACATCGACATCGCATCGACGTCGGCATCGACATCGCATCGACGTTGGCATAGGCATCGACATCGCATCGGCGTCGGCATCGGCGGCGGCTTCCGAGGAAGAGCCTCACAGAAGCGCCCCGTGCGCGCGGGGCGACTGACCCCGTTGGCCGTGTTTGTCGCCCGGCCGGTCCCGGAGCACACCCGATTGCGGGATATTCCCCTTCGCCGGCCCCTGACCGGTCATACGATCATCGCCGGTTCTCCGACCTGCCGAACCACCTTCCGACCAAAGGGCCCCTGTGAAGATCCGCCGTAAGCTCGCGACGGCTGTCGTCGCCGCCGTGACCGCGCCCGCCGCGCTGATCTGCGTCCCGTCCGCGTTCGCCGAGACCGCCCCGGCGGCGCCGCGGCCCCAGGAACCGCCCCTCGGCCGGTCGTTCGCGCACCACACGGCCGCCCATCCGGCCGAGCCCGCCCATCCGGCCGAGCCCGCCAAGCCCTCCCTCACCGAGCTGGAAAAGGCGGCCGAGGCGGCGCGGAAGGCGTACGACGCCGCCGTCGCCGCGGAAGCCGCCGCCCTCCAGGCGCTGACCGACGAGCTGTCGGACAAGGCCCCGCTCGCCGTGGCCGCCGCCGAGGCGACCAGGAGCGCCGAGGCCGCCGCAACCGCCAAGGAGGACGCCGACGGCAAGCTCGCCGGGGCCCGGGAGGTGCTCGCCGGGCTGCCGGTGACCGCCACGGAGGCGGATAAGGCCCAGGCGGAGCAGGACGTCGCCGATGCCCTGGTCGCCGCCGAGTCGGCCGCCAAGGCCAAGGACGCCGCCGACGCCAAGGCGCGGGAGGCCGGCAAGGCGAGGGACGACGCCCGGGCTGCCGCGTTCCGGCGCGTGCACCGGGCGGGGGAGGACAAGGCGAAGGCCCTCGCCGCCAAGGAGGCCGCCGACAAGGCACTGGCCGAGGCGCAGGAGGAGGCCCAGGAGGGCGCCTGCGTCCCGGAGGACCGGCTCACGGTCACCGCCACCGGCCTGCCGGCGAAGGTCACCGCGGGTACGACGGTCGACTTCACGGTCCGCGTCACCAACGGCACCGACCGGACCCTGGACGAGGTCTGGCCGTACGTGAAGGTCGAGGCCGCCGACGACCTGCTGGACGTCCTGTGGTCCACGGCCGACTCCCCGGCCTGGCAGGACGCGGACGCCGACCACTACGCGGGCGCCGTCGAGAAGCTGAAGGCCGGCGCCCACGCCGACGTCGAACTGCGCCTGAAGATCGGCGCCTTCGCGCCGGCCGGAGAGGGTGTGGCCTCCCTCGCCGCCGACTACCTCAACGACGACAAGTCGTGCGGCGGGACGCCGGAGTACTACGAGTACGCCTTCGACGTCGTCGCCGCGGCCCCCGCCCCCGCCCCGGGCGCGACCGCCGCCCCGTCGGCCACCCCGGCCCCCCAGGCGCAGGGTTCGACCTCCCCCCGGCCGGTCGACACCGCCACCGCCGGCACCGCCGGCAGCCTCGCCGACACCGGATCCTCCTCCGCCGTGCCGCAGCTCGCCCTGGCCTGCGCCGCGACGGTGGCCCTGGGCGCCGGCGCGATGTTCGCCGTACGCCGCAGGAAGGCGGGTGCCGGGAGCTGACGTACACACGGCCGAGGGGCCGGACCACCGGTCCGGCCACGCGGGTCCGGTCAGCCCACACGCCCCTTCTTCTGGCCGACACCCCGATGCCATCGGGTGCTGGGAGCAGGGCCACGCGCGCGGGAAGGTCGTCATCACCGTCCGACGGTCCGGCCCCGCCCGGCCGTCACGCGCTGGAGGAGGACGTACGCCATGCCCGAGCTGCCGGACGTCGAGGGATTCCGCAAGGTGCTCGAATCCTGTGCGAAGGGCAGGGTCATCCACCGCGTCGAGGTGCGTGACGCGGGCGTACTGCACGGGGTGAGCGCGCGGCGGCTGCGCGACGTGCTGGAGGGCCGGCGATTCACCGGGGCGGAGCGGCACGGGAAATGGCTGCTCGCCCGCACCGACGGCGGTCCCACCCTCGTGCTGCACTTCGGCATGACCGGCCGACTGGTCTGCGGCCACCCGGACGAGCCGGCCGAGGCCCACGACCGCGTCCTGTTCACCGTCGGGGGCGACCGTCAGCTCCGCTACCGCGACCAGCGCAAGCTCCAGGGGCTCTGGCTGGCCGACGACCCCGGCGTCGGAAGGCTGCTGGACCGCCAGGGACCCGACGCCATGACGGTGGGGCGTGCGGAGTTCGAGGCCGCGCTCTCCTCGCACCACGGCCGCGTCAAGACCGTCCTCACCGATCAGTCCGTCCTGGCCGGACTCGGCAATCTGCTCGCCGACGAGATCCTGTGGCGCGCCGGGCTGCGCCCCACCTGCCGGGCGAGCGACCTCACCGAGGCCCAACGCCGTCGCCTGTACACGCACATGCGGCGCACCCTGCGCTCCGCGGTCACCGCGGGCCGCGTCCCGCCGCGCGACTCCTGGCTCACCGGGCACCGCGACGACCCCGACCCGGCCTGCCCCCGCTGCGGCGGCCCGCTGCGCCGCTCCCGCATGGCAGGCCGCTCCACGGTGTGGTGCCCGCACTGCCAGCCGGACGGGTCCTGAACGCCGGACGACCCGGCCGGGAGGCGCGCACCGTCGACACCCTCCGCCGCGCCGCACGTTCCTGGCCATGGCCCTCTTCGGTACGGGCTACACCTGCGACGCCGTGCGCGGCCCGGCCGCCCGAGGTAACACCCTTGCCCTGAAAGGGAACTGATAACTTTTCGTACGCGGCGGGTGGTGACCGGAATGAGGCGCGCCGCGGAAGACGGGGGCGGGACATATGGCTTGGGAAGAGCGGGAGAGAGCCAAGGAGACGGCGGCACAGGGCCGCACCGGGTTGCAGCTGAACCAGGCGGATCCGGGAGGCGCGGCCGCCGCGGACCTCGTCGTGCCCAGGACGACCTGGGAGCCGTGGGCCACACGGCGGCGGCCGACTGGAAGCGATGGCCGGTGAACTGGCCGAGCTCACCACGGCCGTACGCGACCGTTTGACCAAGAAGGCGGACGGAGCGCGCCGGCAAGGCATCAACGCCACGGGCAGACGGCCGAGCGGCACCGGGTGAGCCTCGCCCAGGAGTCGGACATGGCGGGCGGCAACAGCGTCCAGCACGACGATCTCGGCTCCGCCAACCCCGGCCGGAAGCAACAACCGGAAGCAACAACAGGACCGCACGACCCTCAGGCCGCCCGGAAGGACCCCTGTCAGGTGAACGACGTCCACGCGTACCGGCCCCCCGAGGCCCCCTCCGACGGCGGCCCCGGCCGGCGCCACCGGCGTCGGTGGATCGTGGCGGCGGTGGCCGCCGGCGTGCTGGTCCTGTCGGGCACGGTCGCCGCCGCAGCACTGCTCCTCGTCGACGAGGGCGGCAAGGGCGCCTCCGACCGCACGAAGGAGCAGGTGGCGGGCGGCGGCTGGGCCGAGGGGATCACCCCGGCATGGATGAGCGAGCAGATGCGCCTCGACATCCCGGCCACCGCCCAGTCCCCCCAGGCCGCCTACGAGGTCACTTCCCGCTTCGACACCGGGATCCTGACCTTCACGGTGACGAGGTCCGAGGCGGAGGCCTATCTGGCGAAGCACCCGCCGAAGGGCAAGTGGCTGGAGCCCACGTCGGCGCGGACCGACGTACCTCCCCACGACTTCGCGCATCTGGGACTCCCGGAACCGGAGACCTTCAAGGAGGGCGTCCGCTACGGCTACGTCTGCCCCGGCGCCGCCGAGGCCACCGCGAGCCCGCAGACCTCCGGGGCCCCGGACATGCCGTACGGCATCGAAGAGGGCTACGACACGTCCGACGAACGCTGCGTGCGCCTGTACGCCCACGAGTACGCACCGCAGCGCACCCGCATATACCTCCGCGCCTACTTCGAACCGGGCATCAGCCCCCTCCCGGCAACGCCGGCCGCATCAGCCTCGTCGGACTGACCGGCCGCACTCCCGGGGGGTCGGCGGGGAGCCCCGATGCTTCGGGAGGTCGTCCAGGTCGCCCAGGTCGCCCAGGTCGGCGACATTCTCCGGGAGCCGTCGAAGGGCAAGTGAGACGGAGACCGAGTCCGGACAACGTCGAAGGGCCCCACCGCGAACGGTGGGGCCCTTCGACATCGTGCCCGGTGAGGCACTGGCGGAGGATACGAGATTCGAACTCGTGAGGGGTTGCCCCCAACACGCTTTCCAAGCGTGCGCCCTAGGCCTCTAGGCGAATCCTCCGCCGCAAACAATACAAGACGTTGAGGAGTGCTCGCGAACCCGTTCCCCGCGGGGACCGTGCGAGGGCGTCCGTCGGTGCCGGGAGGTCCCGGGGGGCCCACGGGGCCCGTGGCATCGGGTAGGCTGGGCGCAGCCCCTCACGTGGCGCTATCTGACTGAACTCCCCCAGGGCCGGAAGGCAGCAAGGGTAGGTCGGCTCTGGCGGGTGCGTGGGGGGCGCTTGCGTTGGTGGGGTGGGGTTCGGTGGGCCGGGTCGATTGTCGGTGGGGCCCGATATCGTCGTAAGGGTGTCGTCCCTTGCGCTGTACCGCCGTTATCGTCCCGAGTCCTTCGCCGAGGTCATCGGGCAGGAGCATGTCACCGACCCGTTGCAGCAGGCCCTGCGGAACAACCGGGTCAATCACGCGTACCTGTTCAGTGGGCCGCGGGGGTGCGGGAAGACGACCAGCGCACGGATCCTGGCCCGCTGTCTGAACTGTGAGCAGGGTCCCACCCCCACGCCCTGCGGTGAGTGCCAGTCCTGCCGCGACCTGGCCAGGAACGGGCCGGGGTCGATCGACGTCATCGAGATCGACGCGGCATCGCACGGTGGCGTGGACGACGCCCGTGACCTGCGGGAAAAGGCCTTCTTCGGCCCGGCGGGCAGCCGGTACAAGATCTACATCATCGACGAGGCCCACATGGTCACCTCGGCGGGCTTCAACGCCCTGCTGAAGGTGGTCGAGGAGCCGCCGGAGCACCTGAAGTTCATCTTCGCGACGACCGAGCCCGAGAAGGTCATCGGGACCATCCGGTCGCGTACGCACCACTACCCGTTCCGGCTCGTGCCGCCCGGGACGCTGCGGGAGTACCTGGCCGAGGTGTGCGGCAAGGAGCAGATCCCGGTCGAGGACGGCGTGCTGCCGCTCGTCGTGCGGGCCGGCGCCGGGTCGGTGCGTGACTCGATGTCCGTCATGGACCAGCTGCTGGCCGGTGCGGCCGAGGACGGTGTGACCTATGCCATGGCCACCGCGCTCCTCGGCTACACGGACGGTTCGCTGCTCGATTCGGTGGTGGACGCGTTCGCCGCCGGGGACGGGGCGGCCGCGTTCGAGGTCGTCGACCGGGTGATCGAGGGCGGCAACGACCCGCGGCGGTTCGTGGCCGACCTGCTGGAGCGGCTGCGCGACCTGGTGATCCTGGCCGCGGTGCCGGACGCCGCCGAGAAGGGCCTCATCGACGCGCCCGCCGACGTGGTCGAGCGGATGCAGGCCCAGGCGTCCGTGCTGGGGGCCGCCGAGCTCAGCCGGGCCGCGGACATCGTCAACACCGGGCTGACCGAGATGCGCGGCGCCACCTCGCCGCGGCTCCAGCTGGAGCTGATTTGCGCGCGCGTGCTGCTCCCCGCCGCGTTCACCGACGAGCGGTCGCTGCTGGCTCGGCTCGACCGGCTGGAGCGGGGCTCGGTGGTCCAGGGCGCCGCCTTCCAGGCGACGGGACCGGGACCCGCCATGGGGTACGTACCCGGGCCCGAGGCCCACGCCCAGATGCCGCCGGCCGGGCCGGGCGGTGGGCCCGCCGCCGCTCGGGCGGCGGTACGGGGGCCGGGTGACGCCCCCGCCACCGCCCCGGCGCCCGCGCCCGCGCAGGTGCCCGCCCCCGCTCCCGCGGCCCCTGAACCGGCTCCCGAGCCCGCGCCTCCGGCCCCCGCCTCGCCTCCGGCCGCCGCGCCGCCCGCCGCGTCCCGGCCCGGGGCGTGGCCCTCCGCCGCCGCGCCCGGGTCCCAGGAGTCCGGCAGCCGTCCCGGCGCCTGGCCCTCCGCGTCCGCCCGGCCCGCCGCCCCGGCACAGCCGGAGCCCTCGTCACCCGCACCCGCGCCCGCGCCCCCGGGTGCCGCGCCCGCACCCGCGCCCACCGGTGGCCCCGGTATGGCGCAGGGCGCCGCCCAGGTGCGGAACATGTGGCCGGACATCCTGGAGGCGGTCAAGAACCGCCGCCGCTTCACCTGGATCCTGCTCAGCCAGAACGCCCAGGTGGCGGGCTTCGACGGCACCACCCTCCAGCTGGGCTTTCTCAACGCCGGAGCCCGGGACAACTTCGCGAGCAGCGGCAGCGAGGACGTGCTGCGGCAGGCGCTGGCCGAGCAGTTCAACGTCCAGTGGAAGATCGAGGCGATCGTCGACCCCTCGGGCGGCTCCGCGCCCCCGCCGGCCTCCGGCGGCGCGGGCGGCGGTGGCTACGGCGGTGGTGGCGGTGGCTACGGCGGCGGGCGCCCGCCCCAGACGCCCTCGCCCGCGCCGCAGGCCGCCCCCAGACCCGTACAGCAGGGTCCGCAGGGGACGCAGGCACCGCAGGCGCAGGCGCCCCGGCCGACGCCGGCACCGGGGTCCGGTGCCCCCACGCCCGAGTCCCCGCGCCCCCCGGCCGCGCGGCAGCCGGTCAGGCCCGAGGACGACATGCCGGAGGACGACGACCCCGACCTCGTCGACTCGGCGCTCTCCGGCCACGAGCTGATCGTGCGCGAGCTCGGGGCGACGGTGGTGGAGGAATATACGAACGAGTAGCGGGGGCGTCCTCGGTGGCCCGCACAAAGATCGCCCCGCTCAGCGGGCTACCCTGACTGGCGTGAAGGTCCTCGTCATCGGCGGCGGCGCCCGCGAACACGCCCTGTGCCGCTCTCTCTCCCTCGATCCCGACGTCACCGCTCTGCACTGCGCGCCCGGCAACGCCGGAATCGCGGAGGTCGCCGAGCTCCACCCGGTCGATGCCCTCGACGGCGCGGCCGTGGCCCGCCTGGCCGCCGACCTGGAGGCCGGTCTGGTCGTCGTCGGCCCGGAGGCACCGCTCGTCGCGGGTGTCGCCGACGCCGTACGGGCGGTCGGCATCCCCTGCTTCGGCCCCTCCAGGGAGGCCGCCCGGCTCGAGGGCTCCAAGGCGTTCGCGAAGGACGTGATGGCCGCCGCCGGCGTCCCCACGGCCCGTTCGTACGTCTGCACGACCCACGAGGAGATCGACGAGGCGCTCGACGCCTTCGGCGCCCCCTACGTCGTCAAGGACGACGGCCTCGCGGCCGGCAAGGGCGTCGTCGTCACCGGCGACATCGAGGAGGCCCGCGCCCACGCCCGCTCCTGCGACCGCGTGGTCATCGAGGAGTACCTGGACGGCCCCGAGGTCTCCCTCTTCGCGATCACCGACGGCACCACCGTGCTGCCGCTCACCCCCGCCCAGGACTTCAAGCGTGCCCTCGACGGCGACGAGGGCCCGAACACCGGCGGCATGGGCGCGTACTCGCCACTGCCCTGGGCCGACCCCAAGCTGGTCGACGAGGTCATGGCGAGCGTCCTCCAGCCCACCGTCGACGAGCTGCGCCGCCGCGGCACGCCCTTCCAGGGACTGCTGTACGCGGGCCTCGCGATCACCTCGCGCGGTGTACGGGTCATCGAGTTCAACGCCCGCTTCGGCGACCCCGAGACCCAGGTGGTCCTCGCCCGGCTCAGGACCCCGCTGGCGCGGGTCCTGCTGCACGCCGCCAACGGCACCCTCGACAGCGAGCCGCCGCTGACCTGGCGCGAAGACGCCGCCGTCACCGTGGTCGTCGCCTCGCACAACTACCCCGGCACGCCCCGCACCGGTGACCCGATCGAGGGCCTGGACGAGGTCGCGGCGAAGGACGCGCCCCACGCGTACGTGCTGCACGCGGGGACCAGGCGGGAAGGCGACGCGATCGTGAGCGCCGGTGGCCGCGTCCTGTCGGTCACCGCGACCGGCAAGGACCTCGCCGAGGCGCGGGAGCGGGCGTACGCGGCGGTCGGACGCATCCGGCTCGACGGCTCCCAGCACCGTACGGACATCGCGCGCAAGGCCGCCGGGGAGTGAACCCGGGGCGATCGCGGGAGTGAACCGCGTGGTTCGCTGAACCGTCTTCACCTTTGCCCAAAGCCATTCCATCGAGTGACGGCTGGCCCATCCGGATGACGCCCGCCGGTGCCCCAACTAGGGTGCCGCGCAAGCGTTCCGGCACTTGGCCCACCGGCATTGCGATGTCAGTGGTGGGTGCCACAGTGGGGGAGTGACCAACACCGCCGCGAGGCAGTCCGCCGCAGGGCAGAAGGGGGTGACGTACGGCCGTGTCCGATTCCGGTACTCGTTTCGGGATGGGTGAGGAGCGGGGTGCGCGGGCCGCGCACGCCCGAGCCCTGGCCGTGCTGCGGGTCCGCAGCAGGGCGCTGGCCGTGGCGTTGCTGCCCGCGGCCTTCGCCGTCGTCCTGCTGGCCGGTGGCGCCACGGGCCATCTCTCCGGTGCGGGCTGGGACGCGGCGCGCCGAGTGGTGTCGGTGCTCGCGGTGGTGGTGCTGCTGGCCGCCGTGGCGGTGGGTGCCGTGATCGCGCGGGCCCGGCCGGCGCTGACCCCGACGGTGGAGATCTCCCGGGAGTCGGCCCCCGACCTGTACCGGCTCGTGCAGGACCTGGCGGGGCGGCTGGATGTGCCGGTGCCGTCCGGCATAGCGCTGACCCCGGACTGCGACAGCTGGCTGGAGGACCGTACGCATCCGGCGCACGGCAGGCCGCCCATACCGGGCGTCCACCGCTCCGACACCCCGCCCGTCCTGGTCATAGGGTCGCCGTTCCTGTGGTGGATGCGGGTCGCCGAACTGCGGGCGGTGCTGGCCCCCGTCGTCGCCGGGACGGGACCGTCCGCGCAGCCCGACATAGCGGCGGCCCGACGTTTCGTCCGGGGCCTGGACGCGGCGGTCGCGGTGGCGGACCAGCCGGGCCTCGATCCGGTACGGCGCCTGGGGGCACGGTTCGTCGGCGCGGCGGTGCGGGTGCTGCTGCGCGGCTGCCGGGTGCACGCCGCCGAGATGGAGCGGGGCGTGGCGGCGGCCGCGTCGGAGCGTGCACAGGCTGTGGACTACGGCCTGCGGATCGTCGCCCAGGAGCAGGTCGGGCTGGCGTACGCGGGCTGGGACCGGCTGCTGACCCGGGTGGCCCTGCCCGCCTGGCGTATGGGTCGCTGGCCCTCCCGGCTGGACGCCGGCGTCGTCTCGGCGCTGACGGAGCTGTCGCGGCGCGACCGGCTGGCGGAGGGCTTCGCCTCCCGGCTGGGCGAGCGCCCCGCGTGCGACCTGCTCGAGGAACCGGGGCTCGTCGACGAGGCCACTTCGCTGCTCGCCGCCCGCCTCTTCCACGGCGGGCCCGCCGAGGTGGGTCCCGACTGGGCGCCGGTGGACTGGCAGCAGTACCCGGACGAGGTCGTCGACCGCAAATGGCGTACGGAGGCGGCTCGCCTCCACCGGGTGCTCGACCGTCTCGGCGTCGGCCGGGAGGACGATGCGACGCTGGCCCGCGTGATGGACCACCTGGCCACCGCCCGGACCGGCGAGACGCTCGCCGCCGCCATCACCGCCGAAGTCTCCCGCGAGGCCACGCACAGGGGCCCCGCGCCCGGCGCGGCCCCCGAGGCCGGCCCGTCCGCCGACACAGGCGCCTCGGCCCCCGCCCCCAGCGCAGCCCCCGCTCCCGGCGCGGCCCCCGCCCCCGGTGCGGCGCCCGACACCGCAGCGACCCCCGCCCCGAGCGCCACCCCCGCCCCGAGCGCGACCCCCGCCCCGAGCGCCACCCCCGCCCCCGGCGCGACCCCCGCCCCCAGCGCAGCCCCCGCCCCCACCCCCGCGCCCGCCTCCGGAACCCCCGCGCCCGCCTCCGGAACCTCCGCTCCCGCGCCCCCGGTGGCCTCCGCCGCGGCCCCGGTGGCTTCCACCCCGCCCCCCATGTCCGTCCCCGGAGACCTGGACCACGCCGCCTGGGGTCCGGGTGGCGACGCGCTGCCGCTGTTCCCGTTGCAGCCGCCGCGCAGTGGGCGGGAGCTGCTGGCCGACCACGTGACCGCCATGGTGTGCTGCGCCGCCGTCGACACCGCCGGCGCCGCGCCAGGGCTGGACTGGCTCGACGGGCCGACCCTGCTCGTGGGCGGAAAGCGCCACCCGGACCTCGGCGCCCGGGTCCTCAGCCTCATAGAGGACGCCGATCCCGAGCCCCTCCGCGCCTGGCTGGCGACCGTCGGCGTACGCCCCGAGAAGCCCGTTCGTCTCGTCTGAACGCCGTGTGGCCGATACGCGACCGGCGCGCCAGGAACGGAATGCGACGTTCCGTTCTCGCCAATTAACGACGAACGGTGACGGAGTGCGTGCGGTATGTGATGTGCTGGAGACCGGCACTGACAGTCGCGGGGGAGTCGAGGGAGGGGCGCAGCATGGGGGCGGAACAGACTCGGCGGTGGGAATCGGGGGCCCTCGCCCATGCCGTCACGGACCCGTTCGGCCAGGGGCCGCTGCCCTGGCTCCGCGGCAGCGAGCAGTACTTCGGCGACACCGGCCAGGTCGTCCCCTGGTACGCGGACCCCGCGCTCGCACGCGGTGGCCACGGCGGGCCTCGCTCCGCCGACGACGTACGCCGTCAGATCAAGGGCTTCTCCTCGGCCGGTGCGGTCGCCCCGGGTGAGGCGATCGACTTCCACATCACCGTGGACCCGCCCCAGCAGTTCTCGGTGGACATCTACCGGATCGGTCATTACGCGGGTGACGGCGCCGCCAAGATCACTACCAGCCCGCGCCTGGCCGGTATCGTCCAGCCGCCCCCGCTGACCGCGGACCGGACCGTCTCCTGCCACCACTGGTGGCTCTCCTGGCGGCTCCAGGTCCCGTCCTACTGGTCGATCGGCGCGTACGTGGCGGTTCTCACCACCGCCGACGGCTACCGCTCCCACATCCCTTTCACCGTCCGCGACAGCCACCCCGCGGACCTGCTCCTGCTCCTGCCGGACATCACCTGGCAGGCCTACAACCTCTACCCGGAGGACGGCCGCACCGGCGCCAGCCTCTACCACGCCTGGGACGAGGACGGCCGCCTGCTCGGCGAGGAGGACGCCGCCACCACCGTCTCCTTCGACCGTCCCTTCGCGGGCGCGGGCCTGCCCCTGCACGTCGGCCACGCCTACGACTTCATCCGCTGGGCCGAGCGGTACGGCTACGACCTCGCGTACGCCGACGCCCGTGACCTCCACGCCGGCCGTATCGACCCGACCCAGTACCGGGGCCTGGTCTTCCCCGGCCACGACGAGTACTGGTCGGTGCCCATGCGCCGCACCGTGGAGCAGGCCCGCGACCAGGGCACCTCTCTGGTGTTCCTGTCCGCGAACACCATGTACTGGCAGGTCGAGCTGTCGCCCTCGCCGTCCGGCGTCCCCGACCGCCTCCTCACCTGCCGAAAACGCCGCGGCCCCGGCAAGCCGGCCCTCTGGCGCGAGGTCGACCGCCCCGAGCAGCAGCTGCTCGGCATCCAGTACGCGGGACGGGTCCCCGAACCGCACCCCATGGTCGTCCGCAACGCCGACCACTGGCTCTGGGACGCCACCGGCGCCGGCGAGGGCGACGAGCTGCCCGGCCTGGTCGCCGGCGAGGCCGACCGGTATTTCCCGCGGACCGCCCTCCCGGAGCATCGGCGCCGCATCCTGCTCGCCCACTCCCCCTACCGGGACAGCGAGGGTGTCACCCGCCATCAGGAGACGTCCCTCTACCGGGCCCCTTCCGGCGCCCTCGTCTTCGCCTCCGGCACCTTCGCGTGGTCACCCGCCCTGGACCGGCCGGGCCATGTCGACCTCCGCATCCAGCGCGCCACGGCCAACCTCCTGGACCGCATCTGCAAACGCGACTGACCTGCGCCAACAGGGAGCGGTTTCCGGCCGCTTGGCTGATCTTGCTGGAATCCCCTGCTGCCGGTAGGTTCACCGCGTTCTCGCTCGATCAGCGACGTGTCGGGACGGCCAGGCGCCCCTCTACTCCTCGCGGCGCCAGGGTGGCGCCGTGGTCGCCCTCAGCAAGGCAAAGTCGTGCCTTTCGGAAACGCGGTCGGCCGCGTGGCCGCGGTTGGCAGGGCCGCGACGGCTCTGGTGCTCCCCTCGGCGGTCACCGCCCAGGCCGACGGCGACGGCACCGGCACCATCGGTGTCGACAACCGCCGGCGGCCGAAGCTCCCACCAGCGCCACTGCGCCCTTGAGTGACCGCACAGCACTACTTCCCTCGGTCCATCGGGTCTGCCCACCGGCTCGCCGCCGGGCTGTGTCCGCCCTGGTGCGCCGGCCGGATCGAGCCGACCGAGGCCCTGCGGCGCCTACCCGGGAACGCGCGGAATCCGCGGATGAGAGACAATCGGGCTGCCTTGGACCAAACCACGGGGAGGAACCGTGTCCGGATTCGTCGAAAAGCCCGAGCCAGCGGAGGTCCCGGGCCTGGTGCACCTGCACACCGGCAAGGTGCGCGACCTGTACCAGAACGAAGCGGGCGACCTCGTCATGGTCGCCAGTGACCGCATCTCCGCCTACGACTGGGTGCTGCCCACCGAGATCCCCGACAAGGGCCGCGTCCTCACGCAGCTCTCGCTCTGGTGGTTCGACCGGCTCGCCGATCTCATCCCCAACCACGTCATCTCCGCCGAGCTGCCCGCCGGCGCCCCCGCCGACTGGGCGGGCCGTACGCTGATCTGCCGGTCGCTGCGCATGGTCCCGGTCGAGTGCGTGGCCCGCGGCTACCTCACCGGCTCCGGCCTCGCCGAGTACGACGAGTCCCGTACGGTCTGCGGCCTCGCTCTCCCCGAAGGCCTCACCGACGGCTCCGAGCTCCCCGCGCCGATCTTCACGCCTGCCACCAAGGCGGCCGTCGGCGACCACGACGAGAACGTGTCGTACGAGGAGGTCGCCCGCCAGGTCGGCGCGGAGACCGCCGCGCAGCTGCGCCAGTCGACCCTCGCGATCTACTCCCGGGCCCGTGACATCGCCCGGGACCGGGGGATCATCCTCGCGGACACCAAGTTCGAGTTCGGCCACGACGGCGACGGCCTGGTCCTCGCCGACGAGGTGCTGACCCCGGACTCCTCCCGCTTCTGGCCGGCCGACTCCTGGGAGCCGGGCCACGCGCAGCCGTCGTACGACAAGCAGTACGTACGCGACTGGCTGACCTCGCCGGCCTCCGGCTGGGACCGCAGGAGCGAGCAGCCCCCGCCGCCCCTCCCGCAGCAGGTGGTGGAGGCGACCCGCGCGAAGTACCTGGAGGCGTACGAGCGGCTGACCGGCACGAGCTGGTCGTAGAAACGCGAAAGCCCCCGGCCGACCGGCCGGGGGCTTTCATCTGAGCGGACGACGAGGCTCGAACTCGCGACCTCAACCTTGGCAAGGTTGCGCTCTACCAACTGAGCTACGTCCGCATGCGCCGTAGCGCGAAACCACTATACCCAACCCCGCTCGCGAGCGAGACGCGCCGCCGTATGACGGTTCTCGGCGCCCAGCTTCGAGGCGGCCGACGACAGGTAGTTCCGCACGGTCCCGGGGGACAGGGACGCCCGCTCCGCGATCTCCGCGATCGGCGCCCCGTCCACCGCCAGCTCCAGCACCTCCGCCTCCCGGGCGGTCAGCGGCGAATCTCCGGCGGAGATCGCGTCGGCGGCCAACTCCGGGTCGACGTAACGGTTTCCGGAATGGACGGTACGGATGATCTCGGCGAGCCGCTGGGCGCTGACCGTCTTCGGCACGAAGCCCCGCACCCCCGCCGCGAGGGCCCGCTTCAGGTGCCCGGGACGCCCATGGCCGGTCACGATCATGGTCCGGCACCCGGGCAGCTCGACCCGCAGCGATGTGGCGACCTTCACACCGTCGGCGCCCGGCATCTGGAGGTCCAGCACCGCGACGTCCGGCCGGTGCGCCCGCGCCATGGCGAGCGCCTCGGGCCCGGAGGCCGCCTCGGCGACGACCACGAGATCGTCCTCCAGCCCCAGCAGGGCGGCCAGCGCGCCCCGTATCAGGTGCTCGTCGTCCGCCAGCAGCACGCGTACGGGGGCGGTCACCGCGCAACACCCGACGCGGCCGCCCCGGCAGCGGCCGCCCGCGCCGCCCCGACCGGCACCCGCGCCGTCAGCCGGAACCGCCCGCCGCTCACCGGCCCGGCCTCCAGCGTCCCGTCCAGCGCGGCCAGCCGCTCCCGCAGCCCGGCCAGCCCCGACCCCGACCCGGTCCCGGTCCCGGACCCGGTGCTCGCACCACCGTCCACGCCGTCGTTCTCGACCACCAGCACCGCGCACCCCCTCTCCGCACCCACCGACACGGACACCGACACCGAGCACCGCCGCGCGTCCCCGTGCCGCAGCACGTTCGTCGTGCCCTCCCGTACCACCCACGCGAGCGCCGACTGGACCCGTGCGGGCAGCTCCGCGTCCTCCGCCACCACGGTGCAGGTGATCCCTGCCGCCGCCAACACGCTCCGCGCACCCTCCAGTTCCGTGTTCAGGTCGGCCTCCCGGTAGGCCCGCACCACGTCCCGCACCTCGCGCTGGGACTCCTGTGCCATCCGCTGCACCTCGGTCATCTGGTCCACCGCCGCATCCGCCTTGCCCCGCCGCGCCAGCTGTACCGCCAGCTCGCTCTTCAGCGCGATCACCGACAGGTTGCGGCCCATCACATCGTGCAGGTCCCGCCCGAACCGCAGCCGCTCCTCCGCGACCGCGAGCCGCGCCTGGAGCTCACGTGCCGCGTCCAGCTCCCACACCGCCCGCAGCAGCCAGGCCGAGAACCCGCTGGTCGCGGCGAGGAACACACCCGCGATCAGGACACCGACCGCGAAGCCGCCCGCCACCCCCGGCCGCAGCCCGAGCCCGAGCCCGACCCCGGCGGTGCCGGCCCCGGCGGCCAGGACCAGACCGAGCATGTGCCGTGTCTTCGACAGGCACAGGACCAGTGCGGCAATACCGAAGCCCAAGGTCCCCACCACCATGGCGGCCACGGCCTCCCCGTGCCTGGCCCCGCCGAACCGGTACAGCGCCAGCGCCGCCGCGGCGAGCACGCACGAGGCCACTCCGTGCGCCGCCATGAGCCGGTGTGGACGGGCCCGCCGCCCGACGGTCCAGTCCAGGGCCCGGGACGCCAGCACGCCGCCCAGTACGGAGTGGGCGGCCACCAGCACGAAGAGCCACCCGCCCAGCGACGGTGGTGTCCGGGCCAGTACGCCGAGGCCGATCGAAACCACCTCGATCAGGACGAACAGGTGGTACGACCAACGGGTGTAGAGCTCGACCTTCTCCGGGTTGCTCCGCCGGCTCCACCAGCCCGTCAGCTTCATTCCCGTACCCCCCGAATCCGGTTCAGCGCCGTGGCTCCCAGCGGAACCACCGCTGCACAGCAAACCCCGAGATCACCGTCCAGGCCAGCGCCGTCAGTGCCGCACCCACCAGTTCCTTCGCGTCGCCCCCGCCGCCCAGCCAGCCGGCCCGTACGAGCGTCATCACGCCCGTCAGCGGCAGCAGTTCGCACAGCGAGGCGACCTTCTCCGGAAGTATCTCCAGCGGGACGAACAGCCCGGAGCCGATCGCCGAGATCAGGAACAGCGGCATGGTGGTGATCTGCGCGCTCTCCACGGTACGTGTGACCGCCGCGGTCGCCCCGGCGAGCGCGATCAGCATCACCACGCCCAACAGCACGCCGCCGACGAGGAGTTCCGGCCGCTGCGGCCCGCTCACGTCGAGGAACGCCACCCCCGCCACCACGATCAGCGCGCTCTGCGCCACCGCGAGCACGATCGCCGGCAGCGCGGTCCCGGCGAGGATCTCCCGGTCGGACGCCTCCCCCGTACGCAGCCGCTTGAGCACCAGTTCCTCGCGCCGGGCGACGTAGGCCGAGACGAGATTGAGGTAGACGACGAGGATCAGCATCATCACCACGCCACCGCTCAGCGCCGCCTCGATGGCGCTCATCCCGGCCCGGTCGAGGTCGACCCGGTCGAGCGACGACCGCAGCACCCCCACCATCAGCACGGGCATCAGCAGCGCCGTGAACAGCGCATACCGGTTCCGTACGAGGAGGGTGAGCTCGGCCCGTCCCAGCGCGCCCATACGCGTCGTCATCGTGGTCGCCGCCATGTCACACACCCACCGTTTCGTTCTGCGCGATGTCGAGGAAGGCCTCTTCGAGGGAGGCGGACCGGGCGTCGAGCCCTTCGAGCCGTACGCCGGCCTCACGGGCCCACAGCAGCAGTTCGCCGAGCGCGTCCTGGAGCTCGTGCGTCCGGATCTCGACCCTCCGTCCCGTCGCGGCGGCCCGCAGGGACAGCGGCAGCCGTCCGGCCGGAATGCCTTCGGGGAGGACGAAGCGGATCCGGGCGGGCCGCGTGGCCGTCACCTCGGCGGGCGTCCCGGCCGTCACGATCCGTCCCTGGTGCATGATCGCCAGCCGGTCGGCGAGCGCCTCTGCCTCCTCCAGGTAGTGCGTGGTGAGCAGTACGGTCGTGCCGACGTCCCGCAGCTGCCGCACCAACTCCCAGGTGTCGCGCCGTCCTTCGGCGTCCAGTCCGGTCGACGGCTCGTCCAGGAACAGCACCTCGGGCCGTCCGAGCAGGGCCAGCGCCAGGTCGAGCCGCCGCTTCTCGCCGCCGGACAGCTGCTTGACCCGTACCCGGGCCCGGCCGCCGAGCCCGACCATCTCCAGCGCCTCCCCGGCCGGTCGCGCACCGGTGGTGCATCCGGACCACATCCGTACGGTCTCGGTGACCGTCAGGTCGGAGGGGAAGCCGCCCTCCTGGAGCATCACCCCGATCCGGGGCCGGACGGCGGCACGTTCGGTGTACGGGTCATGGCCGAGGACCCGTACGGTGCCGCCGCTCGGGCGGGCGAGGCCCTCCAGCAGCTCCACGGTGGAGGTCTTTCCGGCGCCGTTCGTGCCCAGCAGGGCGAAGATCTCCCCCTGCGCCACGGAGAAGGTGATCCCGGTCACGGCCTCGAACCCGCCGGCGTAACTGCGCCGGACGTCCTCCGCGTCAATCACATTGGTCATGCCTCAAGGCTTCCGCCGCCCGCCCCGTGAGGGCAGGCCGCGCTGTCATCGGTCTGCGATGACAAATGTCAGCGAGCGGGAGGCAGAGCCGGAGGAAGAGCCAGAGGGGAGAGCCGGAGGAAGAGGAAACGCCGAAGGCCCCGGTCATGATGACCGGGGCCTTCGCACTCTGAGCGGACGACGAGATTCGAACTCGCGACCCTCACCTTGGCAAGGTGATGCTCTACCAACTGAGCCACGTCCGCATTGCTCCCGACCGGCTCTCACCGGGCGGTGCGAGCACCACTGTACCCGATCCACCGGAGTGGTTGGTACGTGATGCAGAGCGGGTGACAGGAATCGCACACTGCGCCTCCCCCCTGGAAGGGGGGTGTTCTACTACTGAACTACACCCGCACGCTCCGTGAGGTTCGGGCCTTTCGGCCTCGCCCCTCGGCGTGATCCAGACTCTAGCGGATCACCTGGGGTGGTGCGCAACTCGGTGCTCCGGGGGCTCGCTCAGCTCGCCTCGCGGAACGCCTCGTAGACCCGCTTGGGGATCCGGCCGCGGGCCGGGACGTCCATCTTGTTGGACTGCGCCCAGGCGCGGACCGCCGCCGGGTCGGGTTCGAGCGCGGTGCGCTTGTACGCGGCGCGGGGCTTGCCTGCGGCCGGACCTCCGGCGCCGCCGCTGCCGGACTGCCTGCGGCCGGCCGCCATGTACGGGGCGAGGGTCTTGCGCAGTTTCTTTGCATTGGCGGGATTGAGGTCGATCTCGTACGTCTTACCGTCGAGGCCGAAGGTGACCGTTTCCGCCGCTTCCCCTCCGTCGATGTCGTCGAAGAGCGTGACCACTACGCGCTGCGCCACGGATATCGGTCCTTTCCCGCGGTGTGCCGCCCTTGCCTGCCCGGCGTGACGTATGTCATGCCTGACGTGCGGCGATACCGGATTTACGGCTGTTGAGAGGCAATGTTGCTTTCCTCTGTATTCCTTTGTACAGCGGAACGCGTGACATTGTGAAGCCCAGCCAATTGCATCAGCGTGTCCTGCGGCAATGGCCGGGCTCATTTTTTCCCGGGATTTTTCCTGCCGGTTCCGGGGTTGTTCTCGCGCTCATTTGTAGGGACCTCCAGATGTCTACTCGCGTAGAATTTGGAGACAGGTACGCTGAGGGAACCGCCCACGCAACACACCACCGGGAGTGCCAGTGGCACGCGTCGTAGTCGACGTCATGCTCAAGCCGGAGATCCTCGACCCGCAGGGACAGGCGGTGCAGCGCGCACTGCCCCGCCTCGGTTTCGAGGGGATCGCCGACGTCCGTCAGGGGAAGCGTTTCGAGCTCGATGTGGAGGGGCCGGTCGATGACGCCGCGCTCGCCCGCATCCACGAGATGGCCGAGACGTTCCTCGCCAACACCGTCATCGAGGACTTCGTCGTGAAGGTGGAGTCGTGACAGCTCGTATCGGGGTCGTCACCTTCCCCGGCACGCTCGACGACCGGGACGCGCTGCGCGCGGTCCGGCTCGCGGGCGCGGAGCCCGTTCCGCTCTGGCACCGCGACAAGGACCTGAAGCAGGTCGACGCGGTCGTCCTGCCCGGCGGGTTCTCCTACGGCGACTACCTGCGCGCCGGTGCCATCTCCCGGTTCTCGCCGGTGATGGGGACGGTCATCGAGCAGGCCAGGGCGGGCATGCCGGTCCTCGGCATCTGCAACGGCTTCCAGGTGCTGACGGAGTCGCACCTGCTGCCCGGCGCGATGCTGCGCAACAACCACCTGCACTTCATCTGCCGCGACCAGAAGCTGCGGGTGGAGAACGCGGACACCGCCTGGACCGCCGATTACGCGCAGGGCCAGGAAATCCACATCCCGCTCAAGAACATCGACGGACGGTACGTCGCCGACGAGCGCACCCTCGACGAGCTGGAGGCCGAGGGCCGCGTCGTCTTCCGGTACCGGGACTTCAACCCCAACGGCTCGCTGCGGGACATCGCCGGCATCACCAACGCCGCGGGCAATGTCGTCGGCCTGATGCCGCACCCGGAGCACGCCGTGGAGCCGCTGGTCGGTACGGGCCGTACCGACGGGCTCGGTTTCTTCACCTCGATCCTCAAGAAGCTGGTCAACGTCTGATGAGCCTCGACACCGTCAAGCACGCCACCGAGACCCCCGACGTCGAGCAGCCGTGGGCCGAGCTCGGCCTGAAGCAGGACGAGTACGAGCGCATCCGGGAGATCCTCGGCCGGCGCCCGACCGGTGCCGAGCTGGCCATGTACTCGGTCATGTGGTCGGAGCACTGCTCGTACAAGAGCAGCAAGGTCCACCTGAAGCAGTTCGGTGAGAAGGCCCCCGAGAACGACGCGATGCTCGTCGGCATCGGCGAGAACGCGGGCGTCGTCGACGTCGGCCAGGGGTACGCCGTGACCTTCAAGGTCGAGTCGCACAACCACCCCTCGTACATCGAGCCCTACCAGGGCGCGGCCACCGGCGTCGGCGGCATCGTCCGCGACATCCTCGCCATGGGCGCCCGCCCGGTCGCCGTGGTCGACCCGCTGCGGTTCGGCGCGGCCGACCACCCCGACACCAAGCGCGTCCTTCCGGGTGTCGTCGCGGGCATCGGCGGCTACGGCAACTGCCTGGGCCTGCCGAACATCGGCGGTGAGGTCGTCTTCGACTCCTGCTACCAGGGCAACCCGCTGGTCAACGCCGGTTGCATCGGGGTGATGAAGCACGAGGACATCCACCTCGCCAAGGCGTCCGGCCCGGGCAACAAGGTCATCCTCTACGGCGCCCGCACCGGCGGCGACGGCATCGGCGGCGTCTCGGTCCTCGCGTCCGAGACCTTCGACGACACGAAGCCCACCAAGCGGCCCGCCGTCCAGGTCGGCGACCCGTTCCAGGAGAAGCTCCTCATCGAGTGCACCCTTGAGATCTTCAAGGAGAAGCTGGTCGCGGGCATCCAGGACCTCGGTGGCGCGGGCCTGTCCTGTGCGACCAGTGAGCTCGCCTCCGCCGGTACCGGCGGTATGCGGGTCGAGCTGGACACCGTGCCGCTGCGTGACGCCTCGCTCTCGCCGGAGGAGATCCTCATGAGCGAGTCGCAGGAGCGCATGTGCGCGATCGTCGAGCCGCAGCACGTCGACCGCTTCATGGAGATCTGCGAGAAGTGGGACGTCATCGCCACCGTCATCGGTGAGGTGACCGACGGCGACCGCCTGGAGATCTTCTGGCACGGCGAACAGATCGTGGACGTGCCCCCGGGCACCGTCGCCCACGAGGGCCCGACCTACCACCGCCCCTACGCCCGCCCGGAGTGGCAGGACGCGCTCCAGGCCGACGACGCCAACAAGCTGCCCCGGCCGTCTTCCGGCGGGGAACTGCGCGAGCAGGTCCTCAAGCTGGTCGCGCACCCCAACCAGGCCTCCAAGGCGTGGATCACCGACCAGTACGACCGGTTCGTGCAGGGCAACACGGTCCTCGCCCAGCCCGAGGACTCGGGCATGATCCGGATCGACGACGAGACCAACCTCGGCGTGGCGATCGCGACGGACGGCAACGGCCGGTACGCGAAGCTCGACCCGTACACGGGCGCGCAGCTCGCGCTGGCGGAGTCGTACCGCAATGTCGCCGCCTCGGGAGCCAAGCCGCTGGCGATCTCCGACTGCCTGAACTTCGGCTCGCCCGAGGACCCGGCGGTCATGTGGCAGTTCGCCGAGGCCACGCGCGGCCTCGCGGACGGCTGCCTGCAGCTCGGTACGCCGGTGACCGGCGGCAACGTCTCGCTCTACAACCAGACGGGCGAGGTGGCGATCCACCCGACGCCGGTCGTCGCCGTGCTCGGTGTGATCGACGACGTGAACCGCCGTACGCCGATCGCCTTCGCGGAGGAGGGCCAGCTCCTCTACCTGCTGGGCGACACGCGCGAGGAGTTCGGCGGCTCGGCCTGGTCCGAGGTCGTGCACAACCACCTCGGTGGCCTGCCGCCCAAGGTGGATCTGGACCGCGAGAAGCTGCTCGGCGAGATCCTGATCGCCGCCTCCCGGGACGGGATGATCGACGCCGCCCACGACCTGTCGGACGGCGGCCTCGTCCAGGCGGTCGTCGAGTCCTGCCTGCGCGGCGGGAAGGGTGCGCGCCTGATCGTCCCCGACGGGCTGGACGCGTTCACGTTCCTGTTCAGCGAGTCGGCCGGCCGCGCGGTCGTGTCCGTACCGCGCAGCGAGGAGCTCCGCTTCACCGACATGTGCGGCGCGCGCGGTCTGCCCGCGACCCGCATCGGTGTCGTGGACGGCGACGAGATCGACGTCCAGGGCGAGTTCAGCGTCGCGCTGAGCGAGCTGCGCGAGGCGCACGAGGCGACCATCCCGGGTCTGCTGGCCTGACGTATCCAGCAAGAGAGCCCCCGCCAGGACCCTGTGGTCCGGGCGGGGGCTTTCTCGTCCTCCGCTGCCCGCGTCCGCTTGCACGTGATTACGTAATTACGTATTCTCTGGATCATGGAGCTGGAGGAGCGCGTCGCGGAACTGGAGCGGCGCATGGCGGCGCTGGAGAGCGGCGACCGTGCCGCAACAGCCGTCGGCGAAGGCGACTTCTGGGCCCTGGAGGGCCTCAAGGCGCAGCTCGCCCAGGTGGGCGCCACCGACGGCGGGGTGCTGTTCACCGGCGCCGTACAGCTGCCGACGGGGGAGCAGTACGAGTGGCAGTACGGCGCCCTCACGGATGAGCAACTGGACGGCGACTGGACCGAGGCCGCCGAGTCCTTCGCGGCGCTCGGCCACCCGGTCCGCCTCCGGCTCCTGCGCGAGATCCTCGGCGGCCGGCGCACCGCCGCCGAGCTGGCCGCGCTGGAAGAGATCGGCACGACCGGCCAGATCTACCACCACCTGCGCCAACTGACCGGCGCGGGCTGGCTCCACACCGCCGGACGCGGCCGCCACGAGGTCCCACCGGGCCGTGTGGTGCCGCTGCTCGTGGCCCTGGCCACGGCCCGGCCCTGACCCAATCACGGGGGAACACCATGTCCATACGCAAGCTCGCCGCGACGGCCGCCAACCTCCTGTGGGTGCTGTTCGCCGCCCAGGCGATCGCCCGCATCTTCGTCGACCTGCCCTACAACTACTGGCTGGGCTGGCTCCCGGTGCTGGCCGCCGTCGCCATCGGCGTCGCGCTGCGGCGCACGGACGAGAGCCGTGACCCGGCCACGAGGCCGGACCCCGTCGCGGTGGACCCGCCGGTCGTCGGCACCTGGTCCGCCCTCAACAGCCCGGCCGACAAGGTGCCGAGCCACGGCACCCACGCGCTGGCCCAGACGTACGCCATCGACGTCGTGGCCGAGTCGGACAAGCACCCGAGGCCGCGGTTCGCCCCGCTGTGGCCCGTCGTCCGGCGCAACGGCGACTTCCCCGCCTTCGGCGCCCCGCTGCTCGCGGTCGCCGACGCCACGGTGGTGCACGCCGAGGACGGCCAGCGCGACCACCTCAGCCGCAACTCGCTGCCCGCGCTGCCGTACTTCCTGCTGGTGGAGGGCGTGTTCCGGTCGCTGGGCGGGCCACGGCGCATCATCGGCAACCACATCGTGCTGGACCTCGGTAACGGTACGTACGCGATGTACGCCCACCTCCGGCGCGGCTCGCTCCAGGTACGCCCGGGTGACCGGGTCGCCGCCGGGCAGCCGCTCGCCCGCTGCGGCAACTCGGGCAATTCCACCGAGCCGCACCTGCACTTCCAGCTGATGGACGGCCCCGACCCCCGTACCGCCGGCGGCGTGCCGTTCACCTGGCGCGGGATCGGCGTGCCGAAGAGCGGGGATATCTTCGCGGCGGAGCCCGTGGTCTACTCGGCCTGACCCCAGAAAGCGTCGGCTTCGCCGATGTCCTCGACGCACTCGTCGACGTCGGAGAACTTGCCGCCGATGAGGGTGACGAAAAGCCCGCCCTTCATCTCGATGCCCCGGTCACCACGGTCGCCGTGCCACTTGTGGACCGCCATGACGTGTCCTCGGCCATCGGCGAAGACGTCCCGCAGCTCCACCCGGAAGGTGCCGTTGGTCAGCTCCATGAGCTTGCCGAAGTGGGCCATCACGTTGTCACGGCCCTTGATGTGCCCGGACATCTGGCTCTCGCCGGGCGCATGGAATGTGCAGTCGCCCGTCATCAGAGAGGCGACCGTATCCATGTCCCCGTTGACGAACGCCTCGTATGCCTTGCGCACCAGCGCTGCGTCAGGGTGTTCAGCCATGATCCCTCCACCCCCCTCGTAACCCACTTACAGTCTCTGCCCCGCCCCTCCTCCCTGCCACACGGGAGCCGACTAGCCTCGGGTCCATGCCTCCCGCCAAGAAGCGTCCGCGTGCCTACGACCCCGCCAAGACCAGGGCCGCCGTGCTCGCGCAGTTCGACCACGTACGGCAAGGGGTCCTCACGCTCACGCCCGAGCAGCTCCGTCGGCCGACGCGGCTGGGGGAGTGGACGGTCCGCGAACTGGCCGCGCACATCACCATGGCGGTGCGTTCGGTCGTCCGGGGCGTGGCCGAGCCCCCGCCCGCCACCCGCGACCTCACCCTGCTGGAATGGCCGCTCGCCACCCGGAAGTTCGCCGGGGACGTCGACCACGACACCCGGGAGATCGCCGAGGCGGCGGCGGACACCCCGGGCGCGCTCGCCGCGCTGTACGAGGAGACCGGGCGGCAGCTCGCCGACGCGCTGGTCGCGGCACCGGACGAGCGGCTGATCACCACCCGCTTCGGCGGCGTACGCCTCGCGGACTTCCTGGTGACCCGTACCGTCGAGCTGATCGTCCACACCGACGACCTGAACGACGCGACCGGGCTCACCGTCCCGTACGACCGCCAGGCGCTGGCCGCCTGCACGCGGCTGCTCGCCGACGCGCTCGCCGTCAAGGCGCCGGGAGGCTCGGTGGAGGTGCGGGTGCCGCCGTACGCGGTGGTGCAGTGCGTCGAGGGGCCCCGGCACACGCGCGGTACGCCGCCCAATGTCGTCGAGACCGACCCGCTGACGTGGGTCCGGCTCGCCACGGGACGCACGACCTGGTCCGAGGGCCTGTCCACGGCGCAGGTCCGGGCGAGCGGCGAACGGGCGGACCTGTCGGCCCACCTCCCGGTCCTCGGCTGAGAGGGCCGGGCCGCTGAGACGCCGGGCGCCCCCCGAACGGCCCCCGAACGGCCCCCGAACGGAACCGGGGCCCCACCCGGTCCGTCCCATCACCATGCCGACCATGCCGAAGAAGCAGCCGCCGCACCTCACCGGGGCCGCCGCCGCGTTCGTCCCGCTCCTCGCCCTCGCCCTCACCGCCTGCGGCACCCAATCCGGAAACGGGTCGGGCGCGGGCGACGGCAGCACCTCCGTACGCCCCGACGTGCCGGTCACCGGCGTGCACTGGACCGTCGAGAGCGTCACCGTCGACGGCAGGAAGACCGCCGCCCCGGCCGGCGCCCATGTCGCGATCGACGCCAAGGGCCGGGCCAAGGGCAACTTCGGCTGCAACCACTTCAACGCCAGGGCCACCGTCCAGGGCGACACGGTCACCCTCAGCGACACGGGTATGACCGAGATCGGCTGCCCGGAGCCCCTCCAGGGGTTCGAGGACGCCCTCAGGTCCGCCCTCACCGGCACGCTCAAGGCCAGGCTGACGGACGGCCGGCTGACGCTGACCAGCGCCGACGGCGACACGATCCGGCTCAGCGAGCAGCCCCCGGCGCCGCTCGTCGGGACCAGGTGGACGGTGAACTCGCTGGTCTCCGGCGAGGCCGCCACCTCCTTGCCGGCCGGCACCGAGGGCAAGGCGTCCTTCGTGTTCGGCAAGGACGACTCCGTACGCGGCACCCTGGGCTGCAACCAGTTCAACGCCCCGGTCACCACCGACGGCTCGACGATGACGTTCGGTCGTGTCACCACCACGCGCAAGCTGTGCGCCGGGCCGCAGATGGAGCTGGAGCGCGCCCTGCTCAAGGCCATGACGGGCAAGGTCACCTACCGGATCGACCACCGCAGCCTGACGGTCACCGCGCCCGACAAGACGGGCTTCGCGGCGAGTGCGCAGCCGACTGCGCGGCCGAGTGCGGAAAACCGGACGACAACCGCTCCTCCCGCGCAGTAGCATCCGGCCCCGCTGCGAGGTCCGTCACACCGCCCGAGCCCCGCGGCGGACCGAGAACTCCGCCGGACCCGCCGCCGGACCCCCCGCCGGATCCTCCGACGGTCCACCGCGGCCCCTGGCCGACCCGGGGCCGACTCCACTCAGGCCCTGGTCAGCGCTTGATCGGCGCCCGCCCGGCGCCCGTTCGGTGTCCGACCGGGGCCTGACCAGCAGCGGGCCGCGGGACCGCGCGGCGGAGAAGCAACCGGAATGAACGGCTCCTAGGGTTCGCACCCCGGCCGTCCCCAATTCGGACCAGTGGTCGATCTCGCCTACACTCGGTGGCGTGCCACGTGGTGACGGTCGACTCAATCACGATCTGCTTCCCGGCGAAAAGGGCCCCCAGGACGCTTGTGGCGTCTTCGGTGTCTGGGCTCCGGGTGAAGAGGTCGCAAAGCTCACGTACTTCGGGCTCTACGCCCTCCAGCATCGGGGCCAGGAATCCGCGGGAATCGCGGTCAGCAACGGCTCCCAGATCCTCGTCTTCAAGGACATGGGCCTGGTCTCCCAGGTCTTCGACGAGACTTCCCTCGGTTCCCTCCAGGGTCACATCGCGGTCGGTCACGCCCGCTACTCGACCACCGGCGCCTCCGTGTGGGAGAACGCGCAGCCGACGTTCCGGGCCACCGCCCACGGCTCCATCGCGCTCGGCCACAACGGCAACCTGGTCAACACGGCCCAGCTCGCCGAGATGGTCGCCGACCTCCCCAAGAAGGACGGCCGCGCCACGCAGGTGGCGGCCACCAACGACACCGACCTCGTCACCGCGCTCCTCGCGGGCCAGGTCGACGACGACGGCAAGCCCCTGACCATCGAGGAAGCCGCCGCCAAGGTGCTCCCCGAGGTCCTGGGTGCCTTCTCCCTCGTCTTCATGGACGAGCACACCCTCTACGCCGCCCGTGACCCGCAGGGCATCCGCCCGCTGGTCCTCGGCCGCCTGGAGCGCGGCTGGGTCGTCGCCTCCGAGTCCGCCGCCCTCGACATCTGCGGTGCCGCCTACGTCCGCGAGGTCGAGCCGGGCGAGCTGATCGCGATCGACGAGAACGGCATCCGCACCTCGCGATTCGCGGAAGCGAAGCCCAAGGGCTGTGTCTTCGAGTACGTGTACCTGGCGCGCCCGGACACCGACATCGCCGGCCGGAACGTGTACCTCTCCCGGGTGGAGATGGGCCGCAAGCTGGCCAAGGAAGCCCCCGCCGAGGCCGACCTCGTCATAGCGACGCCCGAGTCCGGCACGCCCGCCGCGATCGGGTACGCGGAGGCCAGCGGCATCCCCTTCGGCGCGGGCCTGGTGAAGAACGCGTACGTCGGCCGGACCTTCATCCAGCCGTCCCAGACCATCCGCCAGCTGGGCATCCGCCTGAAGCTGAACCCGCTGAAGGAAGTCATCAAGGGCAAGCGCCTGGTGGTCGTCGACGACTCGATCGTCCGCGGCAACACCCAGCGCGCGCTGGTCCGGATGCTCCGCGAGGCCGGGGCCGCCGAGGTCCACATCCGGATCTCCTCCCCGCCCGTGAAGTGGCCGTGCTTCTTCGGCATCGACTTCGCCACCCGCGCCGAGCTGATCGCCAACGGCATGACGGTCGAGGAGATCGGCAAGTCGCTCGGCGCCGACTCCCTCTCGTACATCTCCCTCGACGGCATGATCGAGGCCACCACCATCGACAAGCAGAAGCTGTGCCGCGCCTGCTTCGACGGTGAGTACCCGATGGAACTGCCGGACCCCGAGCTGCTCGGCAAGCAGCTCCTGGAGACCGAGCTGGCCGCCGGACCGGCCGCCACGGCCGCGGCCGACGCCCTCCGTCGCCCGTAGGACCACCCGCAATCCCTGCAGTACGACACGAAAGTTCTCACAGTCATGTCTGAGACTGAGACCACCGGTGCCAGCTACGCAGCCGCGGGCGTCGACATCGAAGCGGGCGACCGCGCCGTCGAGCTGATGAAGGAGTGGGTGAAGAAGACCCAGCGCCCCGAGGTACTCGGCGGCCTCGGCGGATTCGCCGGCCTCTTCGACGCCTCCGCCCTCAAGCGCTACGAGCGCCCGCTGCTGGCCTCCGCCACCGACGGTGTCGGTACGAAGGTCGACATCGCCCGTCAGATGGGCGTCTACGACACCATCGGCCACGACCTGGTCGCGATGGTCATGGACGACATCGTCGTCTGCGGCGCCGAGCCGCTGTTCATGACCGACTACATCTGCGTCGGCAAGGTCCACCCCGAGCGGGTCGCCGCCATCGTCAAGGGCATCGCCGAAGGCTGCGTCCTGGCCGGCTGCGCCCTCGTCGGCGGCGAGACCGCCGAGCACCCCGGACTGCTGGGCCCGGACGACTTCGACGTCGCGGGCGCCGGTACGGGCGTGGTCGAGGCCGACCGGCTGCTGGGCGCCGATCGCATCCGTACGGGTGACGCGGTGATCGCCATGGCCTCCTCCGGCCTTCACTCCAATGGGTACTCGCTCGTACGCCATGTGCTGTTCGACCGCGCGGGCATGCGCCTGGACCAGCAGGTCGAGGAGTTCGGCCGGACGCTCGGCGAGGAGCTGCTGGAGCCCACCAGGATCTACTCGCTGGACTGCCTGGCACTCACCCGGACCACCGATGTGCACGCGTTCAGCCACATCACCGGCGGTGGCCTCGCCGCGAACCTCGCCCGGGTGATCCCGGACGGGCTGCACGCCACGGTCGACCGGTCCACCTGGGCCCCGGGCGCGGTGTTCGACCTGGTCGGCACGGCCGGTCAGGTGGAGCGCCTGGAGCTGGAGAAGACGCTGAACATGGGCGTCGGCATGATGGCCGTCGTCCCCGCCGAGTCCGTCGATGTGGCGCTGACCACACTCGCGGACCGGGGCGTCGACGCCTGGGTCGCCGGTGAGATCACCGAGCGCGGCGAACACACCACGGGCGCGACCCTGACCGGTGAGTACGCCGTCTGAGCAGCACAGAACCCGGTCCGGGGCGGGGCCCCGGACCGGGCTCAAGTGAGTTCAGGCGTCAAGCACCGCGACGCTGGGACGACGGACCGGACTCCTCGTCCTCGTCATCGTCGTCGTTGTACAGCTCCGCGTAGCGGGCGTACGGGTCGTCTTCCTCGTCGTCGTCCTCGAAAGGCTCGCCATTAGGCGGCTGCGAGAGCGGTTGCGGAGTAGAAGCGCCCAGCTCGCTGGCCAGACGCGACAGGTCAGTCCCGCCGCTGTTGTACTTCAGCTGGCGGGCGACCTTCGTCTGCTTGGCCTTGGCCCGGCCGCGCCCCATGGCTCGACCCCCTCGGTGACGGGGCTCGACGGCCCCAGAGTCTTGACACGCGTTCATGAGTCGGAACGGACTCTCCGCGGAGAGACCGGCCCGTAGGGCTTCAACGGTACCTGCTTCCGCGGCCATACGGTACGCCGCCCGCATGACGCGCCCCGGAGCAAGACCGACGAGGAGCCCCGTCCTCGCTGGTCAGCTGCGATTTTAACCTCTTCTCGGCAGTCGACCCGCCGACCGGCGTGAGCCATGTCTCGCTGTGGGCGGACACGGTCACGGCGGTCGGCGGGTCGACGCTGTCAACCACGGCTCCCGCGGGTTACCCGCGACGTGCCTCCGCCATGCGCTGCTCGGCGATCCGGTCGGCCGCCGCGGCCGGCGGAATCCCGTCTTCCTTCGCACGTGCGAATATTGCCAGCGTGGTGTCGAAGATCTTCGAGGCCTTCGCCTTGCACCGGTCGAAGTCGAACCCGTGGAGCTCGTCGGCCACCTGGATCACGCCACCGGCGTTGACGACGTAGTCGGGTGCGTAGAGGATCCCGCGGTCCGCGATGTCCTTCTCGACGCCCGGGTGCGCGAGCTGGTTGTTGGCCGCGCCGCACACCACCTTCGCCGTCAGTACGGGCACGGTGTCGTCGTTCAGCGCCCCGCCGAGCGCACAGGGGGCGTAGACGTCCAGGCCCTCGGTGCGGATCAGCGCGTCGGTGTCGGCGACCACGGTGACCTGCGGGAACTTGTCGGTGATCCGGCGCACCGACTCTTCCCGTACGTCCGTGATGACGACCTCGGCGCCGTCCTCCAGCAGGTGCTCCACCAGGTAGTGGCCGACCTTGCCGACGCCCGCGACGCCGACCTTGCGGCCGCGCAGCGTCGGGTCGCCCCAGGCGTGCTGGGCGGAGGCGCGCATGCCCTGGAAGACGCCGTACGCGGTGAGGACCGAGGAGTCGCCGGCACCGCCGTTCTCGGGGGAGCGGCCGGTGGTCCAGCGGTTCTCCCGGGCGATGATGTCCATGTCAGCCACATAGGTGCCGACGTCGCAGGCCGTGACGTACCGGCCGCCGAGCGAGGCCACGAACCGGCCGTACGCCAGCAGCAGCTGCTCGGTCTTGATCAGCTCAGGGTCACCGATGATCACGGCCTTGCCGCCGCCGTGCTCCAGACCGGCCATGGCGTTCTTGTACGACATGCCCCGGGACAGGTTCAGCGCGTCGGCGACGGCGTCTTCCTCGGAGGCGTACGGGTAGAAGCGGGTACCGCCGAGGGCGGGGCCCAGGGCGGTCGAGTGGATGGCGATGACGGCCTTCAGGCCGGAGGCGCGGTCCTGACACAGCACGACTTGTTCGTGGCCGCCCTGCTCCGATCGGAACAGGGTGTGCAGGACGCCGTCGGTCACATCGGTCACGGTGGTGACTCCCAAGTACGAAGCGGCGGAGGAGGCCCTCCTGCGGGTGGGGGAGGACCTTGACGGCAAGAGAGTAAGTCCTACCTGCGCGTAGATGAGAGCCAGTGCGGCGGATCACCCCCTCGCGGAGTACGGGCGTGGAAGGATTCGTGACATGCCAGCCGTCTCCTCGGTCCCCGTCCCGTACGCGTCGTACCTGCGCGTGTACGAGCCGTTGGCGGCCTTCCCGGAGCCGGAACGCGGCCACTGGGCCCGCTACGCGCGCCGGGGCACCTCCCCGACCGCCCAGGACGAGCTGCGCCGCTCGCTGGCCGACCTGCTGGCCACGCCGCCGGTCGCGGTGCCCGTGCACGAGAGCGCCGACGCCTTCGTGGTGGAGGTGGACGGCGTGGTGTGCGTGTGCCCGTGGCGGACGCGGCTGCGCGGGTGGCTGGCCCTGGAGGAGCTGCCCGGCACGCTGCCGCCGGCGGTCCTGGACGCCGCGCTGCCGCCGGTGGTGCGGGGCCAGGCGGAGGCGGACTACGAACGGTGGCGGGAGCGGAACCCGGACGCGCGGCCGTGGATCCGTACGGCGCTCTGGCAGGTGCCGGTGCGGTGGTTCGCGCTGTTCTCGGACGAGGAGCGGGATTACGTCGCGTCCGGCGGCCCCGGGAAGGCGCCGGGCCTGCGCTACCGGACGCCGATGGTGCAGGCCCGGCGGCGGGTGGCGCGGGCGCTGAAGACGCTGCGCGACGCGCTGGACGAGGGACCGCTGACCGAGGGCCTGGTGGACGTGGGGCGGTGGCTGGAGGAGTTCCACCCGCGGTCGCTGGTCGAGCTGGACTACGGCGGCCTGGTGCACGCCCTGCCGGAGGAGTTCCTGGCCGAGGACCGCTCGGCGGCGGACGTGGCGGCGGGCCTCGCGGCACTGCGTTCCGGTGACGGGGCGGCGGCGGGAGAGGCGTACGAGCGGCTCGACGAGCGGTGGCGATCGGTGAGGAACCGGCAGCACGCCAACTGAGGTCGTGCTCATGGAGTGAGGTCCCCGCCCCTCACGGGAGGCCGGCTATGGATCTGGCGGGCGATCTGCCGCATGATCTCGCTCCGGGGACCTTCGCGTGCGAGGGGTCCTTGGTCCCGATCCGGGCCTTTGTGTCAAGCGTGACGGATAGCACTTACTGGGCTCTTGCGCCCATCGCCCAACCTCATGCCAAAATAGGACAAGGAGTCCGGGGAGGGCTCCTTCCGTCCAAGTATGGGCGGAAGGCTCAGCATTGCACGCTATGGGGGGTCTGTTGGCTCCTGATCGCTCTGTGACTGATCGTCACTGTGACGTGACTGTCCGCTATGGCATGGTCCATCGGCTTCCGCCGCTGATGAACACCTGAGAGGGCAATTCCATCGGTTTGGCCGAACGTGGCTGGACAGATGGTGTAGTTGTAGTGCCGAGGACAAGCCGTTCGTCCTATAACCGACTCGGCTCGCGTCCGCCATTTCGGGCAACGCGGGTCAAGGTGCAGAATTTAGAGGAAAGAACCGAGAAGGTTCGGTTCTCCCGAGGAGGCCGCTCATGACCGCTCGCACCCCTGATGCCGAGCCGCTGCTGACCCCCGCTGAGGTTGCCACGATGTTCCGCGTGGACCCGAAGACGGTGACCCGCTGGGCAAAGGCGGGCAAGCTCACGTCCATCCGCACGCTTGGTGGACACCGCCGGTACCGCGAGGCAGAGGTCCGCGCACTGCTGGCGGGTATCCCGCAGCAGCGCAGCGAGGCCTGAACACCCCGTTGAACAGGGCATTTCCGGGTCCCCCAACCCGGTGCGCCCGCCCTTAGCCCCATCGACGTGAGCCCGCCCCAACGGGCCTTCGTCATCGATCGCGCTGGACTCCGCCGGGTCCAGCGCGATCTTTTTGTGCGCCTGGGACCGGTCGGCGTGCGGTCGTCACACGGCTCGCCCCGGGTTCGCCGGAGGCCTTCCCCAGACCCGCCAGAGGGGTGCAATTGCACATATTAAATCGGGCGGTTGTAGGGAGGGTGTAAGTTGAGTGGTTTCCAAAACTGGTTTCGTGACTCGCGTCACACTGGTCAGGCCTCGTCCGCCGGGTCTTCCGGCTCGCCCTCGGTCCCGCGCCGGGCGCTCTCCCGCTCCTCCTCGGCCGGGTCCGGGTACTCCATGGCCAGCCTCAGGAGGCGATGACAGACGGGACAGTGGCGCGTGAGGTGGCGGTAGCCGGACGCGGCCGCCAGATGGGCGCGGAGCAGTGCGCGTGTCTCGTGCCGGGCTGTGGATGCCGCCGCCATGCGCGTCACCTCCGGTGAAGGGCCCCCGATTCCCTGTTGCTTGGGTACCGGTGGCAGATGACCGCGTCAAGGCGCACGACAGAAGGGCCCGAATCCGCGGGGGATTCGGGCCCTTCTGTTACTTCTACCGGCGATCCTGACGGGACTTGAACCCGCGACCTCCACCTTGACAGGGTGGCGAGCTAACCAACTGCTCCACAGGACCTTGATTCGCGGCCGACTGCGCGGCTGCGAATCAAACTGTACAGCAGGTCAGAGGGTCCGGTCGAACTCACTCATGGCGACGGGCTCATCACGGCGGTCGTGACGGCGGCCGTCGCCGTGGCCGGCACCGCGGTCGTCACGGTGCGGCCGCGTCGATCGCCTTCACGATCCGCTTGTCGGAGACCGGATACGCCGTGCCCAGGGCGTGGGCGAAATAGCTGACCCGCAGCTCCTCGATCATCCAGCGGATGTCCAGGACCTCCTGCGGCACCGGGCGGCCCTTGGGCATCTGCTCCAGCAGCCAGGCGTACTCGTCCTGCATCTCGTGGACCTTCTCCATCCGCGTGGTGTCGCGCTGGACGGACGTGGGCATCTGCTGGAGCCGGCGGTCCACCGCCACGAGATAGCGCATCAGGTCCGGCAGGCGCCGCAGACCCGTCTTCGTCACGAAGCCCGCCGGCATGAGGGCCGCCAGCTGCTCGCGCACGTCCTGCACGTTGTTCACGAGAACGAGGCTCTGCGTGGCCTTCACACGCCGCTCACACGCCTGCCAGGCGGCCAGGATCTGCTGCACCTGGTCCACCGTGCGGATCGTCAGCTCGACGAGGTCGGCGCGGACCTTGTCGTACAGCTTCCGGAACGACTCCTCGTCCCACGCCGGGCCGCCGTGGTCGGCGATCAGCCGGTCGGCGGCGGCGGTGGCGCAGTCGTCGAACAGCGCCTGGACCGAGCCGTGCGGATTGCGGGACAGCGCGAGCTTCTGCTGGTTCGTCAGCTTGTCGGAGGCGAACTTGGCCGGGTTCACCGGGATGTTCAGCATGATCAGCCTGCGGGTGCCGCGCCACATCGCCCGCGCCTGCTCGGCCTCCGTGTCGAAGAGCCGTACGGAGACGGTGTCGCCGGCATCGACGAGGGCCGGGTACGCCTTGACGGGCTGGCCCGCGCGGCGGGTCTCGAAGACCTTGGTGAGCGTGCCGATCGTCCAGTCCGTCAGGCCCGTGCGCTCCAGGGACTGGCCGGAGCCCGAGGGGCCCGCCGTGGCGGCCTGGGCGGCCTTGGACAGCGCCTGACGGGCCTTCGGCTTCAGCTGGAGCTTCAGGGCCTCCAGATCCTTGTCCTCGGCCAGCTTGCGGCGCCGCTCGTCGACGATCCGGAACGTGATCTTCAGGTGGTCGGGGACCCTGGAGAGGTCGAAGTCGTCGGCGTCCACCGGGACGCCGACCATCCGCTTCAGCTCGCGGGCGAGCGTCACCGTCAGCGGCTCCTGGAGGGGCGTCGCCCTCTCCAGGAACTTCTTCGCGTAGTTCGGCGCCGGGACGTAGTGGCGGCGCACCGGTTTCGGCAGGGAGCGGATCAGCTCGGTGACGACCTCTTCGCGCAGACCCGGGATCTGCCAGTCGAAACCCTCGTCCGTCACCTGGTTCAGCACCTGGAGCGGGATGTGGACGGTGACGCCGTCCGCGTCCGCGCCCGGCTCGAACTGGTACGTCACCCGGAACTTCAGCGCGCCCTGCCGCCACGAGTCCGGGTAGTCGGCCTTGGTGACCGCGCCCGCCTTCTCGTTGATGAGCATCTCGCGCTCGAAGTCGAGCAGGTCCGGCTCCTCGTGCCGCTTGTGCTTCCACCACGAGTCGAAGTGCGCGCCGGAGACGACGTGTTCGGGCACCCGCTGGTCGTAGAAGTCGAACAGCGTCTCGTCGTCCACCAGGATGTCGCGGCGGCGGGCCCGGTGCTCCAGCTCCTCGACCTCGGTGAGCAGCTTGCGGTTGTCCGCGAAGAACTTGTGGTGCGTCCGCCAGTCGCCCTCCACCAGCGCGTGCCGGATGAACAGCTCCCGGCTCACCTCCGGGTCGATGCGCCCGTAGTTGACCTTCCGCTGGGCGACGATCGGCACCCCGTACAGCGTGACCTTCTCGTACGCCATGACCGCCGCCTGGTCCTTCTCCCAGTGCGGCTCGGAGTACGTGCGCTTCAGCAGGTGCCCGGCCAGCGGCTCGATCCACTCGGGCTCGATCTTCGCGTTGACCCGCGCCCACAGGCGGGAGGTCTCCACCAGCTCGGCGGACATGATGAAGCGCGGCGGCTTCTTGAACAGGGCCGAGCCGGGGAAGACGGCGAACTTGGCGCTGCGGGCGCCCAGGTACTCGTTCTTGGCGCCGTCCTTGATGTCCTTCATCCCGATGTGGGACAGGAGGCCCGCGAGCAGCGAGACATGGACGCGGTCCTCGGGCGCGTCCTCTTCGTTGAGGTGGATCCCCATCTGCTTGGCGACCGTACGCAACTGCGTATAGATGTCCTGCCATTCACGAATGCGCAGGTAGTTGAGGTACTCCGACTTGCACATGCGGCGGAACGCGGACGACGACAGCGCCTTCTGCTGCTCGCGGATGTAGCGCCAGAGGTTGAGGAAGGCGAGGAAGTCGGACGTCTCGTCCCTGAAGCGGGCGTGCTGCTGGTCCGCCTGCGCCTGCTTCTCGGCCGGCCGCTCACGCGGGTCCTGGATGGACAGCGCGGCCGCGATGACCATGACCTCGCGCACGCAGCCGTTCTTGTCGGCCTCCAGGACCATCCGGGCCAGCCGCGGGTCCACCGGCAGCTGGGCCAGCTTGCGACCCTGCTGCGTGAGCCGCTTCTTGGGGTCCTTCTGTGCCGGGTCGATCGCGCCGAGCTCCTGGAGGAGCTGGACGCCGTCGCGGATGTTGCGGTGGTCCGGCGGGTCGATGAAGGGGAACTTCTCGATGTCGCCCAGCCCGGCGGCCGTCATCTGCAGGATGACCGACGCCAGGTTCGTACGGAGGATCTCCGCGTCGGTGAACTCGGGGCGGGCGAGGAAGTCGTCCTCGTCGTACAGCCGGATGCAGATGCCGTCCGACGTACGGCCGCAGCGGCCCTTGCGCTGGTTGGCGCTGGCCTGGCTGATCCGCTCGATCGGCAGGCGCTGCACCTTGGTGCGGTGGCTGTAGCGGGAGATGCGGGCGGTGCCGGGGTCGATGACGTACTTGATGCCGGGGACCGTCAGGGACGTCTCGGCGACGTTCGTCGCGAGGACGATCCGGCGGCCGGAGTGGGCCTGGAAGACGCGGTGCTGCTCGGCGTGCGAGAGGCGGGCGTAGAGGGGGAGGACCTCGGTGTTGCGGAGCTTCTTCTTGATCAGCGCGTCCGCCGTGTCACGGATCTCGCGCTCACCGGAGAGGAAGACCAGGATGTCGCCCGGGCCCTCGCCCTGGAGCTCGTCGACCGCGTCGCAGATGGCGGTGATCTGGTCGCGGTCGGAGTCGTCGGAGTCCTCTTCGAGGAGCGGGCGGTAGCGGACCTCGACCGGGTACGTACGGCCCGAGACCTCGACGATCGGCGCGTCGCCGAAGTGGCGGGAGAAGCGCTCGGGGTCGATGGTCGCGGAGGTGATCACGACCTTGAGGTCGGGGCGCTTGGGCAGGAGCTGGGCCAGGTAGCCGAGCAGGAAGTCGATGTTGAGGCTGCGCTCGTGGGCCTCGTCGATGATGATCGTGTCGTACGCGCGCAGCTCGCGGTCCGTCTGGATCTCGGCGAGCAGGATGCCGTCCGTCATGAGCTTGACGAAGGTCGCGTCCGGATTCACCTGGTCGGTGAAGCGGACCTTCCAGCCCACCGCTTCCCCGAGAGGCGTCTTCAGCTCGTCCGCCACGCGCTCGGCCACCGTGCGGGCGGCGATCCGCCTCGGCTGCGTGTGGCCGATCATGCCCCGGACACCGCGCCCCAGCTCCAGGCAGATCTTGGGGATCTGGGTCGTCTTGCCGGACCCCGTCTCACCGGCGACGATCACGACCTGGTGGTCGCGTATCGCCTCCAGGATGTCGTCCTTCTTCTGGCTGACCGGCAGCGCTTGCGGGTACGTGATCTCCGGCACCCGGGCCGCGCGCTCGGCGGTGCGGGCTGCCGCCTTGCCGGCCTCGGCGGCGATCTCGTCCAGCACGGCCTGCCGGGCTTCGGGCTTGCGGATGCGGCGGGCGCCTTCGAGACGGCGGCCGAGCCGGTGCGCGTCGCGCAGCGAGACCTCGGCCAGCAGGGTCTGGAGGTCGGCGAGGGAAGTAGACATACCTGGTCCAGGATCTCACTCGCGGCAACGGAGTGGCGAACCGATTTCCCCGTACCATTTCCGGCGAGTCGATGACCCCCCGGACGACCTTGGAAGGCGGTGCCCATGCCCTGTGCCGGCAGCCGGTGGTGCCGCGTCGCGGCCGCCGTGCTCGTGCTGGTGGGCACGCTGCTGGTGTGCGGCCCGGGCGCCGCTGCGGAGGAGGGCGCAGCGGTCGTCGCCGTTTCCGCGGCGGAGGCCGCCGGACCGGGTCCCGGCCAGGCCCCCGGCCAGGGCCCCGGATGCGGCTCCTCCGACGACGGGGGAGGCCTGGCGCCCGCAGTGCCGCCCCGCTCGGGCACCCTGTGCGAACTGCTGCCCGCCCTGCACGTCGCCCGCGCGGTGACCGGGCCGTGGGGCGTGGACGAGACGATCCTGGACGTACGGCCCGAGCGGGGCCCGCCGCCGCTCGCGCCGCCCTCACCACTGGACCTGTCGATCCTGCGCGTATAGCCGGCGCCCCGCACCTTCCCGCCGGTCACTTCCCCATGCGTACAGGAGTTCCACCATGCCCACGTCCAAGCCGTACCTCATCGGCGCGGGAGTCCTCGCCGCCGCCGCGCTGCTCGGCGCCGTCTCGTACACCGCCACCAAGCCGGCCGAGCCCTCGCCGTCCGTCGTCGCCGAGTCGTCCGCGGAGCCGGGGGCCGGCGTCTACCCCGAGCTGGAGGAGTACGCCCGGCGCGACGCCAAGGACCCGCTCGCGGTCGGGCGCGCCGACGCCCCCGTCGTCCTGATCGAGTACGCCGACTTCAAGTGCGGCTACTGCGGGAAGTTCGCCCGCGAGACCGAGCCGGAGCTGATCGAGAAGTACGTCGGCGAGGGCACCCTGCGCATCGAATGGCGCAACTTCCCGATCTTCGGCGAGGAGTCCGAGCGCGCGGCCCGCGCCGCGTGGGCGGCCGGCCGGCAGGGGCGGTTCTGGCAGTTCCACAAGGCCGCGTACGCCGAGGGCGCCAAGGAGCAGGGCTTCGGCGAGGACCGGGTGCTCGCGCTGGCCCGGGAGGCCGGCGTCGCCGACCTCGACCGCTTCGGCCGCGACCTCGACAGCGAGGCGGCACGGCAGGCCGTGGCCAAGGACCAGGAGCAGGCGTACGCGCTCGGCGCCACGTCCACGCCGTCGTTCCTGGTGAACGGCCGGCCCATCGCGGGCGCACAGCCCATGGAGACGTTCACGACCGCAATCGAGGCGGCGAAGCGGGAGGCCGCGAAGTGACGGACATCGGCTACCTGGCCGCGTTCCTGGGCGGGCTGCTCGCCCTGCTCAGTCCGTGCAGCGCGCTGCTGCTCCCCGCGTTCTTCGCGTACTCGATCGACACCCCGGCCCGCCTCCTCGCCCGTACCGGGATCTTCTACGCCGGTCTCGCCACCACGCTCGTCCCGCTGGGCGCGGCGGGGTCCTTCGCGGGGCGGCTCTTCTACGGGCACCGGGACACGCTCGTCGCCGTGGGCGGCTGGCTGATCATCGCGCTCGGCGTGGCGCAGATCCTCGGCCTGGGCTTCGCCTCGCGGCGGATCGCCGAGGTGAGCGGCCGGATCCGCCCCGTCTCGGCGCTCTCCGTGTACGCGCTGGGCCTGGTGTACGGCCTGGCCGGCTTCTGCGCGGGCCCCATTCTCGGCAGTGTCCTGACGGTGGCGGCGCTCAGCGGAAGCCCGATCTACGGGGGCCTGCTGCTGGCGGTGTACGCACTCGGCATGGCCGTGCCGCTGTTCCTGCTGGCCCTGCTGTGGGAGCGCTACGACCTGGGACGACGCGGCTGGCTCCGGGGCCGCCCGCTGCGGGTGGGCCGCTTCGAACTGCACAGCACGTCGCTGCTGTCGGGCCTGTTCTTCATCGTCCTGGGCGCGCTGTTCCTGGCCTTCGACGGCACGACCGCCCTGCCGGGCCTGCTGTCGGTCGACGACTCCTACGCAGTGGAGGAATGGGCCTCGGCCCTCGGCCGTGCGGTCCCCGACTGGGCCCTGCTCCTCGCGGTCGTCGCGGTGGTCGCCATCACGCTCGGCGTCCGCGGCTGGCGCGGCCGCGAGCGGACCTGACCCGCCGCCGTACCCGCCCGAACCGGCGGGGGCTCGGGCCCCCGCCCTTCCGGCGAGGGAAGCCCGCCTTTCCGGGAAGGGGAACGACGAAGGCCCCGTCCGGGGGACGGGGCCTTCGTGGTGGTGGCTGGGGCCGGGGTCGAACCGGCGACCTTCCGCTTTTCAGGCGGACGCTCGTACCAACTGAGCTACCCAGCCACGTGACTCTTTCGAGCCACAGCGGTCCTGACGGGATTTGAACCCGCGGCCTCCACCTTGACAGGGTGGCGAGCACTCCAAACTGCTCCACAGGACCAAGCAATGTGCGAGAACCAGTCTCGCACACGGTGATGCGTGCCCCCAACGGGATTCGAACCCGTGCTACCGCCTTGAAAGGGCGGCGTCCTGGGCCACTAGACGATGAGGGCTAATTGGCCCGCCTGGGCGCTTCGTCAGCGCGTCGGGGACGTGAGAAGCATATGGGATGCGAGGACCGTTCGCCAAAACGGTTATGGGGATCGGGTGGGGGAGCGGGGCGAGGAGGGGGTGCCCGAGGGTGCGGTGGACGGGGCGGCCGGAGGGTTCTCCTCCGGGACGTGGCGGCTGACCTCGGCCGTCGTGAGGCCCAGGCCGCCCAGGGTGATCTCGTCCCAGGCCTGGAGACGGCGGGTGTCCCGGTCCAGGTAGAGGACCGAGGCGTGGACCTTCTCCGGCTCGTCCTGCTCCAGGGCGCGCAGGCCGCCGCCGCCCGTGGACCCCTCGATCTTCAGGCGGGTGCCGTTCGGCAGGAGCTTGTTCACCCGGCGGTGGACGTGACCCGCCAGGACCAGCGGGACCTGGCCGTCGGTCTCCTGGGCGGCCACCGGGTTGTGGGCCACCGCGATGTCCACGGGACGGCCGGCCCGCGCCTGCTCGCGCAGGGACGCCGCCAGCCGGGCGCCCGCCGCGCGCTCGGCGTCGTCGCCGGCCGGCACCACCGAGCGGTCCGGGGTGAACTGCGGGTCGCCGGTGCCGGCCACCCGGAGGCCGGCGACGGTGACGGCGCGGCCCTCGTCCAGGACGTGCACGTTCCTCAGGCCCTCCAGGTACCGCTGGGTGACCTGCGAGTCATGGTTGCCGCGCACCCAGACGTAGGGCGCGCCGAGATCGGTGATCGGGTCGAGGAAGCCGTTCTCGGCGGCGGTGCCGTGGTCCATGGTGTCGCCCGAGTCGATGATCACGTCGATCCGGTACTGCTCGACGAGCGAGCGGATGATCTCCCAGGCGGCCGGGTTCAGGTGGATGTCGGAGACGTGCAGCACGCGCATGGTGCCCGGGTCGGGCTGGTACGTCGGGAGCGTGGAGGCAGCGTCGTACAGCTTCGTCACATTGGTGACGAGACGCGCGAGTTCCTTCTGGTAGACGTCGAACTCGCTCACGATCGAGCGGGCGTTGCCGACCACGGACGGGGCCGACGACAGCAGCCCGGAGAACTTCGGCTCCAGCACCGACTTGGGGTTCCAGGTGGCGTACGCGGACACGCCGGCGGCTCCCAGCAGCGCGAGCGCGAGGCCGCCGGCCGCGAGGGCGCGGCGCGGGCGGCGGTAGACGGCGAGGCCGAGGGCGGTGGCGCCGGAGACGACGGCGACGCAGGAGCGCAGCGCCAGCTCGCGGGTGCCGTCGGCGACGTCCTGGGTGATCTCGTCCTGGAGGCCGGTGATCCTCTCGGGGTGCTGCACCAGGGCCTGGGCGCGGACCGGGTCGAGCTGGTCGACGTCCACGTCGAGGCGGATGGGCGCGGTGTGGGAGTCGAGTTCCAGCGCGCCCAGCGGCGAGACGTTGATCTTCGTCCCGCCGTGCAGGGAGGGCCGCAGGGTCATGCTCGTGTCCATCGGCCCCACGGGCGTACGGACGCTGCCGACGATCAGCAGGCCGAGCCATGCGCCCATCAGGACCACGGCGAGAAGACCGAAGGCTCGGGCATACGGGTGAGGGGCGTGGACCAGCGCGGACGTGGGAGCGGTGCGGCGGGAGCGGTAGTGGTGCAGGAGGCGGGCGTAGGTGGTGCGGAGGGCAGCTCGGGCGGCCATGGGCGCCGTATGCCCATGCGGACGGGTCACTATGCCCGGCCATCCGTGACAATGGCCGCGTGCTGGAGATGACACGCGAGGAGTTCGAGGAACTGGTCGCCGAGGCGCTGGACAGGATCCCGCCGGAGCTGACGCGGCTGATGGACAACGTCGCGGTGTTCGTGGAGGACGAGCCGTCGCCGGACGATCCGGATCTACTGGGTCTGTACGAGGGGACTCCGCTGACCGACCGGGGCGAGTGGTACGCGGGCGTGCTGCCCGACCGGATCACCATCTACCGGGGGCCGACGCTGCGGATGTGCGACTCGCGGGAGGACGTGGTCGCCGAGACGGAGGTGACGGTCGTCCACGAGATCGCCCACCACTTCGGGATCGACGACGAGCGGCTGCACGAGCTCGGGTACGGCTGACGGGGGCGGGACACGGGCGCCGGGGCGGGCGTGTCCTTGTGGGGCTTGGGGAGTTGGGCAGGGAAACCCCGTCCCGCACCCATGGAGGTGCCCTCGTGCGCCATTTGCCCGCCCCCGTCCGATGGGCCGTCACCGCACTGGCGGTAGCGGCCTCCGCAGGCTCCGTCAGCGGCTGCATGAGCGTCTCCGACGCGGGCGCGAAGCCGGGCCCCGCCCGGTCCGCCGGCCCGTCGGGGGCCGCGGCGGCCGAGCCGGACGGCGGTGCCGACGCGCCCGGCGGCCGCCATGACGTACGTACCGGGCACGGCGCGGAGGGCGAGGCGGGCGCGCCGGGCGAGGAGGACGGGACGTCGCCGGAGCCGAGCGACGCGCCCGGGCCGGCGAAGCCGTCCGCGGCGCCCTCGGGCAAGCCGTCGGCGGACGGGAAGCCCGGCGCCCGGCCCGCGCGGCCGCCCGCCCCCTCGCCGAGCGGTGGCGATGCCGGTGGCACGGCCGGAGGCGGCGGGGCCTCGCCGAGCCAGCAGCCGACGCCGCCGGAGCCCACCCCGCCCCCGCCGTCGACGCCCGCGCCGACGCCCCCGACAGAGCCGAGCCCGGCCCCGTCGGACCCCCCGTCCGCGTCACCGGCCGCCGACACCCGTACGCAGTCGCTGCACGCCCCGGAGGGACACCACACGGGCCCCGGTGCGGAACCCTCGGCGTCGCCCCAGGTGGCCCCCGCGTGACGCCCGCCGTTACGCGGGGGGACGGCCGTGGGGGTGTCGGTGGTGCGGCTGCTGTCCGTGGGCGGGTGGCGGGGGTCGCGCGGAGGTCGCTGGGAGGTCCGTGCGTGGGGCGGGTGAACGGCCCGTGGCACGGTCGGCGTGCCGCCGGTGGGGAGGTCGGCCGGACGCCCTTGGCACGGCGTCGCACGGTCGGCGGACGTGCTCCTGAGGTGGACGTCACAGACGGGGTGGCGTGAGCCGGTTTGCGCTGAGTGGGGGAGAGTGCGTATGGTGGTAGATCGTTTGATCCCATGTTCCCTTTGCCCGGCGCCACTACCGAGAGCGCCGCGTGTGGCGCGTACTCTCCCTTGCCGTGGCTGACCGCATCGAGGCGGTCGAATTGCGAAACACGGAGTTGACGGGCGCGTGCCGAGACTCCGGAAGGTTTCGCATTTCGCATGTCCATTTTCAGTCCTGACCACGCCGTCATGCCCGAGAACGCCGACCTCGACGAGAGCATCGCTCTCGAGGACGAGGCCCTCGAGTCCCCCGAGCAGCTGACCGCCGACGAGCCGCAGACCGCCGACGAGACCCAGGTCACCTTCGGCGATCTGGGTCTGCCCGAGGGCATCGTCCGCAAGCTCGCGCAGAACGGCGTGACCGCCCCCTTCCCGATCCAGGCGGCGACCATCCCGGACGCCCTGGCCGGCAAGGACATCCTCGGCCGCGGCCGCACCGGCTCCGGCAAGACCCTCTCCTTCGGTCTGCCGCTGCTCGCCACCCTGGCCGGCGGCCACACCGACAAGAAGAAGCCCCGCGGCGTCATCCTCACCCCGACCCGTGAGCTCGCGATGCAGGTCGCGGACGCCCTCCAGCCGTACGGCGACGTCCTCGGCCTCAAGATGAAGGTCGTCTGCGGCGGTACGTCGATGGGCAACCAGATCTACGCCCTCGAGCGCGGCGTCGACGTCCTCGTCGCCACCCCGGGCCGGCTGCGCGACATCATCAACCGCGGTGCCTGCTCGCTGGAGGCCGTGAAGATCGCGGTCCTCGACGAGGCCGACCAGATGGCCGACCTGGGCTTCATGCCCGAGGTCACCGAGCTGCTCGACCAGGTGCCGGCCGGCGGCCAGCGCCTGCTCTTCTCCGCGACGATGGAGAACGAGATCGCCACGCTGGTCAAGCGCTACCTGACCGACCCGGTCGTCCACGAGGTCGACAGCGCCCAGGGCAACGTGACCACGATGACCCACCACGTCCTGGTCGTGAAGCCCAAGGACAAGGCGCCGGTCACCGCCGCGATCGCCGCCCGCAAGGGCCGCACCATCATCTTCGTCCGCACCCAGCTGGGCGCGGACCGTATCGCCGAGCAGCTGCAGGACACCGGCGTCAAGGCCGACGCGCTGCACGGCGGTATGACGCAGGGCGCCCGTACGCGCGTCCTCGAGGACTTCAAGAAGGGCTACGTCAACGCCCTCGTCGCCACCGACGTCGCCGCGCGCGGTATCCACGTCGACGGCATCGACCTGGTCCTGAACGTGGACCCGGCCGGTGACCACAAGGACTACCTGCACCGCTCGGGCCGTACCGCCCGCGCCGGCAAGTCCGGCGTGGTCGTGTCCCTGGCCCTGCCGCACCAGCGCCGCCAGATCTTCCGCCTCATGGAGGACGCGGGCGTCGACGCCTCGCGCCACATCGTGGGCGGGGCCGGGGCGTTCGACCCGGAGGTCGCCGAGATCACCGGCGCCCGGTCGCTGACCGAGGTGCAGGCCGACTCCGCGAACAACGCCGCCAAGCAGGCCGAGCGCGAGGTCGCGGACCTCACCAAGGAGCTGGAGCGGCTCCAGCGCCGTGCCGTCGAGCTGCGCGAGGAGGCCGACCGCCTGGTCGCCCGTGCCGCCCGTGAGCGGGGCGAGGACCCGGAGGCCGCCGTCGCCGAGGTGACGGAGGCCGCGGAGGCCGAGGTCCAGGCCGCGATCGCGTCCGTACCGGCGCAGCCGGCGGGCGAATCCCGGGACGAGCGTTCGTCCTCGTACGAGCGCCGTGACCGCCGCGACGACCGGGGCAACTACGAGCGTCGCGACCGTGACGACCGTGGTGGCCGTTCGTTCGAGCGCCGCGACGACCGTGGCGGCTTCCGCCGCGACGACCGGGGCAACGACCGTCCGTCCTCGGGTGGTTTCCGTCGTGACAACGACCGTCCGTCCTCGGGTGGCTTTCGCCGTGACAACGACCGTCCGTCCTCCGGTGGTTTCCGCCGCGACAACGACCGTCCGTCCGGCGGCTTCCGCCGCGACGACCGGGGCAACGACCGTCCGTCCTCGGGTGGCTTCCGTCGTGACAACGACCGTCCGTCCTCCGGTGGTTTCCGCCGCGACAACGACCGTCCGTCCGGCGGCTTCCGCCGCGACGACCGGGGCAACGACCGTCCGTCCTCGGGTGGTTTCCGTCGTGACAACGACCGTCCGTCCTCGGGTGGTTTCCGCCGCGACAACGACCGTCCGTCCGGCGGCTTCCGCCGCGACGACCGCCGTGACGACCGCCCCACCGGCGGCCACCGTGGCAGCGACCGTCCGTTCAACCGTGACCGCCGCGACGACCGCCCCTCGGGCGGCGGCTTCCGCTCCGGCGGCCACGAGCGCCCCTACGGCCGCCGTGACGACCACCGCGGTGGCTCGAACTCCGGCTCCTCCTTCGGGCGCCGCGACGACAAGCCGCGCTGGAAGCGCAACGGCTGAGACCGCCGCAGCGGCTGACGCGTAACGCACTGAGCAGGGCCCGTACCTCGTACAGAGGTACGGGCCCTGCCCTGTTACGATCCCGCTCACTTGCTGCGGGGGTCGCGTCCGGGGGGATTTCAAGCCGGCGCACCGTGCCTTTCACGACTCCCCGCGCTTTCTGCACTTCTCCTGGGGAGGACCTGGGTGCCTCGACGCGCTCTCATTCGCCATTCCGTCGCCGCCGTCGCGGCGGTGACGCTCGCCTCCGGGGTCGGGCCGCTCGCCCCGGCCGCGGTCGCCGACGACGCGCCCGGCGTCGTCTTCGGCGCCACCAAGGCCGCTCAGCCGCGCAGCGTGATCCCGCTCTCCGCCGGCCCGACGGGCTACCTGCGGTACGAGGAGGGTCGCGGCCACTTCTGGAGCACCTACTCCGGCGCGACCCAGCCCGTGTACAACGACGCCGAGGGGCCGGAGGAGTACGCCACGTACGGCGCCGGCTCGGACGTCATCGCCGCGTGGGGAGCCGGCGCCACCATCGAGGGTCGCGTCCGGCTGTACAACCCCGTCGCGGGGACCAACCAGTACATCACCGTGCCCGCGAAGCACCGGTACGTCGGGACGTACGGCTCCACTGTGGTGACGTACAGCCAGGCGAGCAGCACCGCCGAGCCCGAGTGGCACACGCACCGGCTGTCGGGCGGCGTGGTCGAGAGCACGCAGGTCACCGGCTGGCCCGAGGGCTCCGACCGCCCGTACAAGATGCTGTCCGCGGGCGCCGACGGAGGGGTGACGTTCTACCGCAAGGACGGCGTGCGCCGCACGGTATGGATCAGCGGCGGGCAGGTGAGGCAGCTCGCCCGCACCACGGCCGCCGAGACCGCGGGCGCCGTGCTCACCCCGGACCACGTCGTGGAGTGGACCAAGGACGGCAAGGTCGCGTTCTACGCCAAGAGCGGCGTGACGGCCGAGGGCACGCTGACGCAGGCCCGGACCGCGGACCTTCCGTACCAGGAGGGCGACAAGCTGCTCGGTGTCATCGGCGACCGGGCGTTCGTGGCCCGCCAGTCGGGGCTCGGCGGGTCCGCTCCGTACCGCGTCGTCAGCGTTCCGCTGTCCGGCGGGGCGGAGACGACCGTCCTCGCGTACGGGCGCGCCCACGCGATGCCCACGCCCGACGGCACGCGACTCCTCGTGGTCGGTGGGGACAGCGCCGACGCGCTGGGCGTCCAGCTCGTCGGCGTCACGGACTCCGCGCCCACGGTCCGCAAGCTGACCGACATCACGCCCACGACGTCCCTGCCCCGGTCCTTCGCCTTCGCGGGCGGCCGCCTGCACTCCCTGGAGCGGATGCCGGACCAGAGCAACGCCTTCCGCACCCGCACCGTGTCGGTGACCGGTGCGCTGACGGCCGGCACCACGGCCGACCTCGGCAACCTCGGCATGGACCTCACCGGCTGCACGGACCAGGAGGGCTGCCCGGAGATCAGGGCCACGGACGACGGCCGCCTGCTGGTCCAGCCGGTCCCCAGCAGCGCCGACCGGCTCCCCCTGCTGGTGCAGCCCGGCGCCACCACGGGCACCCGGGTGAGCGCCGGCTACGTCTCGCTCGAGGTGTGGGACGTATCGGGGCGCCACCTCTCCGCCGTGGGAGAGCGCGCCGATGGCTCCCGGACGGGGCTGATCACCGTCGACCTCGACACCGGTAAGCAGCTGGCCGTCCTGCCGACTTCCGTCACCGCGTGGGACTCCGACCTGTACGGGGACACCATCTGGGCGGCCGGGAGCGTGGCCGGGACCGTGAACGGTTACGACGTCAGGACCGGTGCGCTCAAGCGGACCGTCAACCTGGGCAGCGGCTGCAGGGCCGAATTCATCAAGGTGACCGCCCACTGGCTCAGCTGGGAGTGCGCGGGGTCGACGGTGAAGCGCGGTGTCTTCGACCTCGAATCGGGCGTCAACCACGCGAACACGAGCCCGGTCTCCGAGCTCGGTGACGGCTATGTCGTGTGGCGCGACGACAACGAGGTCAAGGTCACCGACATCCGGGGTGCCCAGCCCGTGGAGGTGGGCACCCACCGGGTCGCCGCCGACGGCGAGCACGAGTACAAGTACGCGGTCGACACCGCGGCCGGGCGGATCGCCCTCACCTCCACCGTCGACGGGGACATCCGTGTCGTCGACGCCGGCGTACCCTCCTCCCGCCTCGCCCGCATCGACGCGGACGTCCCGGCCGCGCAGGCCGTGCAGGGCGGCAGGGCGCCGTGGAAGGCCCGGTGGTGGCTCTCCAAGCCCGCGGCCTCCTGGCAGGTCGCGATCAAGGACAGTGCATCCGGTGCCGTCGTACGCACCCTGACGGGCGGCGAGGCCCGCGGCCTGATCAGCGCCGCCTGGGACGGCAGGGACGCGACCGGCAAACTGGTCGCCAACGGCGCGTACACCTGGTCGATGACGGCCCTTCCGGCCGACGGGCAGGGAGCCGCACTGGCGCTGTCCGGCACGGTGAGGCTGTCGGGGGCCGCGGCGGTCCGGCGGGACCACAACAATGACGGCGTCGGCGACCTGGTGTCGCTGAGCTCTTCCGGGGCGCTCGCCTTCCGCTACGGCTCGGGCACGGGCACGCTGTCCGGGGCGGTCAGCGGCAGCGGCTGGTCCACGTCCACGGTCGCGGTCCCCCTCGGGGACCTGAGCGGTGACGGCTGCAACGACGTGCTGGTCCGGATGACGAACGGCGAGCTGCGGGCGTACCGGCCCGGCTGCGGCAAGGCGCTGACGCCGACGGCTCCGTACACCTCGCTGGGCACGGCGTGGGCGCAGTTCAACGTCCTGACCTCGCCGGGCGACCTGACCGGTGACGGGCGCCCGGACCTGGTGGCGCGTCAGGCGACGACGGGCGACCTCTACCTGTACGCGGACGACGGCGCGGGCAAGCTGAAGGCGCGGGGCCGGATCGCCACCAACTGGAAGGCGTACCGGGCGGTCTTCGGGGCCGGTGACCTGAACGGTGACGGCGTCGGTGACCTGCTGGCCGTGGACGGAGCGAACTCGCTGTGGCGGTTCGACGGTACGGCGACGGGCACGGTCAAGCCGCGCGTCCTGGTGTTCGGCAACAGCTGGGGCACCGGCCGCAACGCGTTCGTCGGCGTCGGCGACCTGAACAAGGACGGCAAGGCGGACCTGATCTCCCGCAACGCCGCCGGTGACCTGCTGCGCAACAACGGCAACGGCACCGGGTCGTTCGGTTCCACGGTCAAGCTCGGCACCGGCTGGCAGGGCTACAAGGGCCTCTTCTGAGCCTTCGTACAACCGGTGGGCCGTGCGGGTGGTCATAGCTTCCAAGAGGCCGAGGCGGCCGGCAGGGGGCTGAGCGTGATCACCCGTACGGCACGACGCGCATCACTCGTCATCATGACCGCGGTGGCGGTCGCGGCCGGGGCAGGCTCAGCGTGACGGGCTGGGCGGACCCGGAGGAAGGGCGGGGCCTGTACGAGTACGACCTGCCGGCCCACGGCTCCGTGGAGCCCGGGCCCCGCCGGTTCGCCGACCCGCACTTCTGGGTGCGCTATCCGTGCGGACCGCATGCCGAGGAGCAGTGCGACGGCTTCGCGTCCCGGCTGTGGGCCCTCGGTGACGGCCGGATCGGCTACAGCACCTCTCGGTGACCAGGAGGCGTCCGGCGGGCAGGTGCCGAAGAGCAGCGCCGTGCTCGCCTGGTGGGAGGCGCCCGACCTGGTGGTCGGCGCGGCGGGGCCGTACATCGTCGTCAACAACACCCGGCGGGGTGAACAGCTGATCGCGTCCTTCGACGCGTCGGACCGCGACCCGCTCGGTGACGCCCAGGGCCTGGTTCACACCCGTTCGATCACGGCGTCCGCCGTGTGGGGCGACAAGCTGTGGAAGCCGGGGACGCGGCGCGGCACGGTCAATTCGTACGACCTCAGGACCAAGGCCAACTCGGCGGAAATCGCGCTCGGTTCCGGCTGCCGGCCGGACGAGCTGCAGGCCGGGGGCGCTGGCTGGACTGGCGCTGTACGGCCGAGCGGAAGGCGGGCGTGTGGGACCACACCGCACGCCGGAGCCTCCCGGTGCCGGTGCTGCGACGCGCCCAGCTCGGGGACGGTTTCCTCGTCCACCGGTCCGCCGACGAGACCGAACTGCGTCTGATCGACTTCCACCGGGGCGCCGGCCGGCCCACCACCGAGCAGGTGGTCGTGGACCGGGAACACGTGGGGGAGTGGACGGTCGACAAGTACGGAGGCCACCTCGCGTACACCGACGAGCAGCGGCGGGTCCGCCTCAAGCGGGTGACCGTGCCGCGTTCCCCGCTCGCGCTGCTGGACACCCGCACGGACGCGGCGCTGCGGCTGGGGACGGAAGGCGCCCGCTGGCGGGGCCACTGGCGTCTCAGCCGCCCGGCCGCCTCGTGGACGTTCACCCTCAGGGACGCGTACGGGCGCGTCGTGCGCGTGCTGTCGGGTACGGACGCGAGCCCGGAGCGGGACGGCGCGGCCCTGCGGATCGGCTGGGAGGGGCGTACGGCGGACGGGCGCCCGACGGTCAGCGGGCCGTACACCTGGAGCCTGACCGCCGACCCCGGCGACGGCACCGGGGCGCGTTCCCTCGGCTCCGGCTCGCTGCGGCTGGCGGGCGGGCGTTCCGCGTTCCGCGACGCCGACGCGGACGGGCTCGGCGAGTACTACGCCATGACGACGGCCGGGAAGCTGTCCGGCCACCGCATCGGCGCCGGCGGCTACTGGGTCCCGCCCGGCCAGGGCTCCGAGCACGTACAGGTCGGTACGGGCTGGAACAGCATGGACGCCTTCGCCGCCCCGGGCGACCTGACCGGCGACGGCCGCCCGGACCTGCCGGCCCGCCACGCCACGACCGGCAACCTCCACCTCCACCGGTCCAACGACCGCGCGGGGTTCGACCCGGGCGTCGTCATCGGCACCGGCTGGAAGGGCTACCGCCTGATCGGCGCGGGGGACACCGACCGCGACGGCCACGGCGATCTGCTGGCCCGCGACCCGTCGGGCGAGCTGTGGCGCCACGGCGGCACCGGCGCGGGCACGCTGAAGCCCCGGGCGCTGGTCTTCCGTGACTGGGGCGCAGGTCGCACCGACATCCTGGGCATCGGCGACATCACCGGCGACGGCCTGCCCGACCTCCTCTCCCGGGACGCCAACGGCAAGCTGCTCCGCAACAAGGGTGACGGCAAGGGCTCGTTCGGAGCGACGGTGACGGTCGCCACCGGTCGGCAGCACTACCGCACGCCGTTCTGACGATCCCCCCGCCTCCGCGGCGCGACGGCGGCCGTTCACCCGATACCCGATCGGATGCCGGGCGCCGTGCGGCTATGCTCAGGGGTGACTCGTCGAGGGCCGTTAGCTCAATTGGCAGAGCAGCGGACTTTTAATCCGTTGGTTGTGGGTTCGAGTCCCACACGGCCTACCGATTCAGCCCCAGGTCACAGGTGTTCCGACCTGGGGCTGACGTCATTCCCGGGGCTCCGACGAGCTCCGCCGGCCGGCCCCGGAGCCCGACGGCCATCGTCGCGGGCTCGCGTACGGGCACGGGTCCCGGTGATCCGCGCCGGGTGAGTCAACCACCGCCGTTGCCCTCGGGCGGTCACTGTCGGCCCGGGCAGCCAGGGCCTCCCAGGGCTCGGAGCAGGCACCGCGGACGGGGTCGGTGACACGCTCAGGACAGGAACTTCGCTGCCGTCGCCGTGAATCGGCCGGCGTCGTCGAGCCACGGGAAGTGGCCCGCTCCGGGCTGGACGATCAGCTCCGCGCGGGGGAACAGCCCGGCGAACGAGGCCATCGCCCGGGGAGGGGCGGCCAGGTCCAACGCGCCGGCGAGCACCAGCACCGGCGCCTCCAGACGTGCGAGTGCGCCGCGGGTGGCCTCGGGGTCGAAGGCGCCTTCGGTGGCGAAGACCGACGCGGCCTCACCGTTCCTCTGGGCGTCCTCGGCGGCGTGATGGGCCTGTGTCTCCTCGTCCCAGCGGCCGTAGTAGAAGGGTGCGACGGCCTGCCACGAGTCGGTGGTCGCCTTCCCGGCGACGATCGACTCCAGGGCCGCGTACGCCGCCGGGAACCACGGCTCGTCCCGGCGGAGTCCGGCCGTCTCCAGTCGGTCGTCCCCGGTGATGGTGACACCGACGGCCATGACGCTCGGCGTGATCAGCGCGAGCCTGCCGATGTGTTCCGGGTACCGGGTCGCGTACAGCACCGCCAGGTTGGCGCCGGCCGAGTGCGCGAGCAGGTCCGTCCGGTCGAGGCCGAGGTGCCGTCGCAGGGCTTCGACGTCATCGACGAGCCGGTCGCAGCGGTAGGAGCCGGTGTCGTCCGGTATCGCCGACCGACCCGTGCCCCGGAGGTCCAGCATGATCAGCCGCCGGTGCGCGGAGAGGCCGCCGAGGTCACCGAGGTAGACCGAGTCCTGCATCGGCCCGCCGGGCAGGCAGATCAGAGGTGGGCCGTCCCCGGACACCTGATAGGCGAGGCGGGTGCCGTCATGGGCTGAGAAGGTGGGCATGGTCGTGACCATGTCACCGCATGGCGGGCCGCGGCAATGGGTGCCGCCCGGCCCCGGGAGGGAGCACCCCTGTGGCCGTTTTGTCCCCTCGGGGTGGCTGCCAGGGATATTGGTTAGGGATCGTGCGCCGGATGGCGTAGGGTGGTGTTCACCGACGCGGGGTGGAGCAGCTCGGTAGCTCGCTGGGCTCATAACCCAGAGGTCGCAGGTTCAAATCCTGTCCCCGCTACTGAAGACGAAGGCCCGGTGCATTGCGCACCGGGCCTTCGTCGTGCCCGGACCGGGGCCGGGGGTCGCCCGGTCGGCGGATGGCGAGTCGCCGCGCGGCGCGGCTCCGGCCAGCCTGGGTGGGGCGCGGTACCGTCCGCAGCCGTGGGCGGACCGGGCAGGAGACCAGTGGTGGGGCAACGGGTGCGGGACGGCGGTGACGGGCGGGAGGGTGCTCCGCGGGCCCGGAGGTTCGTCCGCGCCCTGCCCGCGCTGCTGATCGCGGGGGGTGTGGCGTACGACATGCTCACCCCGCCGCGCTTCACCGCCGTACCGCTGTTCGCCGCCGCCCCGCTCGTCGCGGCGCCGCTGTTCGCCGCGCGGACGACACTGCTGTCCGGTCTCTTCGCCGTGCTGGCCATGCTGGGCCTGCACCTGGGCAACGGCACGCTGGGCGAGGCGCAGACCATCACCGAGATCCTCACCGTGGCGGTGGTCGCCGTGCTCGCGCTGCTGATCAACCGGGTCGTGCGGCGCAGTGGTGAGCGGCTCGCCTCGGCGCGGGTGATCGCCGAGACCGCGCAGCGGGCGGTGCTGCCGACGCCCGCCGAGCGGATCGGCGGGCTGCAGGTGGCGGCGCGGTACGAGGCGGCGCAGGCGGACGCGTTCATCGGGGGCGACCTCTTCGCCGTGCAGGACACCCCGTACGGGGTGCGGCTGGTGGTGGGGGACGTACGCGGGAAGGGCATGGGCGCGGTCGAGGCGGTGGCGGTGGTCATCGGGGCGTTCCGCGAGGCGGCCGAGCAGGAGAGCTCCCTGGAGGGCGTGGCGCAGCGGCTGGAGCGGGCGCTGGCCCGGGAGGGGACGCGGCGGGACGGCCTGGACGTCTTCGAGGGGTTCACCACCGCGGTGCTGGCGGAGATCCCGCGCGGGGAGGCCGTGGTGCGCGTGGTGGACCGGGGGCACCCCGAGCCGCTGATGCTGTACGCGGACGGGCGGGTCGAGCTGCTGGAGCAGGCCGAGCCCGCGCTGCCGCTGGGCATGGCGGACCTGGGGACATGGCCGGACCGGGCGTACGAGGTGCCGTACCCGGCGGGAGCGACGCTGCTCCTCTACACGGACGGGCTCTCGGAGGCGCGGGACGCGGCGGGGGTCTTCTACGACCCGGTCGCGCGGCTCGCGGGGCGGCTCTTCCCGGGGCCCGACGCGGTGCTGGACGCGCTGGTGAGCGACGTACGGCGGCATACGGGCGGCGGGGCGACCGACGACCTGGCGCTGCTGGCGGTCAGCCGGCCGGCCCAGGGGCAGCCGGAGCGGCGCCGGACGGTTCCGGTCGTACCGTAGCGGCGTCCCGGCCGCCGGTACGGTGCGTAGTCGACGAGTGTCATTGCGCAGAGCATTTGACATGCCGTCAGAATCACGGTGGCCGGTGAATGTTTCTGGTCTGCGGTCAACTCGCCCGGTTCTGCCCGGTTGTCAACCGGTACGTCCCGGGCCCGTGTGGTTAATGATCAGTAGGAACGGCTTGGAATCCGGAGCCCCCGTCTATTAACGTTCGATAACGCAGCGCGGTCGTCCCAGCCGTCGCCAGACGGCACCGCGCGCGTGCGCCGAATTCCGCAAGGGAACCGGGGAACCACCACCTTGGGGTGAATCGGGCCGAAGTGGGCCCGTAGGAGACCTTCCTGCTCCGAACCCGTCAGCTAACCCGGTAGGCGAGAAGGAAGGAAAGGAGTGCGCCTCCGTGGCGTCCAACAGGCCTGCCCCCGAAGCTCCGTACGGCTCGATCGCCTCGTTCAACTCTTCGGGTGTCCCGGACGCCGCACCCGTAAACGGGCAGCAGTGGGAAGAATGGAATCCCACCGAGGAAACCGTCCGCCCCGTCCGCGGCCGGCACCGCGTGGCCAAGCAGCGCGGCGGACTCGCCCGTAGCTCCACCGTCCTCGGCGTGGGCGTCATCGCGGCGGTCGGCGCGGGCGGCATGGCCACCGCGCAGGACAAGCCGGCGGTCTCCATATCCCTGCCGGACGTCGTCACGGACAACCTGCCGGACGCCCAGTCCCTGCCCGGCATCGGCTCCCTGATGTCCGACGACTCGGACTCCGGTGACTCCGGCGAGACGGACACGCCGGACAGCGGGCCGCTCACCACCGCGTCCCTCACCGGCACCGCCGACGCCACCGGACAGCAGAACAGCGGCGCGGACGCGGGCGAGGCGCTGCGCGCCCGCATCCTCCAGCAGGCCGAGCAGCAGCAGGCCTCCGCCGACGCCGAGGCGAAGGCGGCCGCCGAGACGGCCGCCGCCGAGCAGGCCGCCGCCGAGGCCAAGGCGCAAGCGACCGCCGCCGAGAAGCAGGCCGCCGAGCAGGCCGCCGAGGAGAAGGCGAAGGCCGAGGCCGAGGCCGCCGCCAAGGCGAAGGCCGCGGAGGAGGCCCGGCTGGCCGAACTCGCCGGGAGCTGGTCCCTGCCGACCTCCTCGTACACCATCACCTCCACCTATGGCCAGGCCGGCAACATGTGGTCCTCCGGCTACCACACGGGCCTCGACCTGGCCGCTCCCACGGGCACGCCCGCCAAGGCCGTCCACGGCGGCACCGTCAAGTCGGCCGGATGGTCGGGCTCGTACGGGTACCGCATCGTCCTGGAGTTGGAGGACGGCACGGAGGTCTGGTACTGCCACCTGTCGTCGATGACGGTCGGTGCCGGGCAGAAGGTCGGCACCGGCGAGACCATCGGCCGGGTCGGCGCCACCGGCAATGTGACCGGGCCGCACCTGCACCTGGAGGTGCACACCGCGGGCGGCGACGGGATCGACCCGCTGGCGTGGCTGCGCGGCAAGGGCCTCACCGTCTGAGCGCTCGCCCGGGAACTTCGGACCCCGGCAGCTCTGGCGGCACACCCCCCGACGCCAGGGCTGCCGGTTTCTTCGTCATGTGCGCGGAATATGCAGGTCTGTTGACGCGTTGAGCCGGGCCATGACCTCACTCCGCAAACTGGGCACGTCCGACCTGCACGTCTTCCCCCTCGCCCTCGGCGGCAACGTCTTCGGCTGGACCGCCGACGAGGCGCACTCCTTCGCCGTCCTCGACGCGTACGCGGCCGCCGGCGGCAACTTCGTCGACACGGCCGACAGCTACTCGTCGTGGGCGGCGGGAAACGAGGGCGGTGAGTCCGAGACCATCATCGGCAGGTGGATGGCCGCGCGCGGCAACCGGTCCGACGTCGTGGTCGCCACCAAGGTCGGTGCACACCCGCGGTACAAGGGCCTCAGCCCGGCCACCATCAAGGCCGCGGCCGAGGAGTCGCTGCGGAGGCTCGGTACCGACTACATCGACCTGTACTACACGCACTTCGACGACCCCACCGTGCCGGTCGAGGAGATCGTCACCGCCCTCGACCAGCTGGTGAAGGACGGCAAGGTACGCGCGGTCGCCGCCTCCAACATCTCCGCCGAGCGCCTCCGGGCCTCCCTGGACTTCGCCGAGACCGAGGGCCTGGAGTCGTACGCCGCGCTCCAGCCGCACTACAACCTGGTCTCCCGCGACACCTACGAGGGCACCCTCCTGGACACCGCCGAGCGCGCCGGCCTCGGCGCCGTGCCGTACTCCGCGCTGGCCTCCGGCTTCCTCACCGGCAAGTACCGGCCGGGCGCGCACGTCGACAGCGCGCGGGCCGGGAGCGCTTCCCAGCACCTCCAAAGCGAGCGGGGCCGCAAGGTCCTCGCCGCGCTGGACACCATCGCGGCGGCGCGCGGCGCCGAGACGGCGACCGTGGCCCTGGCGTGGCTCGCCGCCCGCCCGACCGTCGCCGCGCCGCTCGCCTCGGCCCGCACGGTCGAGCAGCTGCCCGCCCTGCTCGCGGTCGCCGGGCTGGAGCTGACGGCCGACGAGCTGGCGACGCTGACGGACGCGTCCGCGTAAGTGTCAGTACCGGTACGGGTTGTAGCCGCCGTAGTTGAGATACGGGGGCGGTGTCCACACCCGGCCGGTGGCCTGCGCGGCGTACGTCAGCGCCGGCCCGGCTATCTCCTTGCGCTGCCACAGGTGGTGCAGCAGCTCCTGCTCGCGCGCCACGAAGTCCGGGCCCGCCGCGCCCCGGCGGGCCCGGTGGCGCAGGAACGCCAGCGACGTCGCGAACGCCTCGTACTCGCCGACCGCGCGGGCCGCCGCCGGGCCGAAGCAGCGCGCCGCGTACCCCCGGGCCAGACCGCGCGCCCGCATCGAGGAGAGCGCGAGAGGCTCGGCGGGTGTGAGCCAGCCCGCCGCGGCGTACGCCGGGAGTTCACCGGATATCGTGCGCAGCTCGCGCTGCCGCGACCAGACCGCCAGCCACGTCAGCAGCCCGAACGAGGGCACCATGAACGCCCCGTACACCGCGTAGAACGCCCACGGCCCGAGTGACGCCGAGCCGTTCCACAGCGCGTGCGTGCCCATCGCCAGGGCCAGCCCCAGCACCGGCAGCGCGACCCGGCGTATCTTCTTGCGGCGAGCGGTGCTCGCGGCGATGCCGAACCCGATGCCGGTGAGCACGGTGAACAGCGGATGCGCGAACGGCGACATCACGATCCGTACGAAGAAGGTCGCGACCGTGACCGATCCGAACCCCGACGTCCCGATCTGCTGGTCCTCCCCGAAGGCGTTGCCGAGATACAGGATGTTCTCGGTGAACGCGAAGCCGGTCGCGGTGAACCCGGCGATGACCACGCCGTCGACGATCCCGGTGAAGTCCCGTCTGCGGAAGACGAAGACGAGCAGCACGGCGGCGGCCTTCGCGCTCTCCTCCACGATGGGCGCGACGACCGTCGCGCCGAGCGTGTCCGCGGACGCCGGATCGGCGGTGGCGGTCGCTATCCAGCGGGTCGCGAAGGTGTTGGCGACGATCGCGACCAGAGCGGCGGCGCACGCGCCCCACGCGAACGAGAACAGCAGGTTCTTCCACGGGCCCGGCTCGACCCGGTCCAGCCAGCGGAACGCGGCCATGAGCAGCGGGACGGGCAGCAGCGCGAGACCGAGCCCGACCAGGAAGCCCTCCGTGCCGGTCTGCTCCCGCACCAGAGCGAGGATCACCAGCCCGCACAGGGCGAGCACCAGGACGACCGCGGAGGCCCGCACCACCTTGCTGCGCCAGAAGGCACGGCGGGGTTTGTAGCGCCAGCGGGCGCGCTCCGGCACGGCGTCGAACGACGGCTGTGGTTCGTACGCCGGGACGGCCGGATACGGCGACTGGTGCTGCGCAGACGAATGGGACACGTGATCGACCCTAACGACCGCGACTGACAGTCCGCGACGCCATTGCTACAGGTACGCGGGTCGGGCACGGGTACGCGCGGTCACGTGCCGGACGCGGGCAGGCCCGCCTGCCCGTCAGGCGTGCGGTCATCCGCGCGTCGGGTGTGCGTCACGCCGTCGTCGGGCATGTCACGCGCTTGTCGGGTGTGCGGTCACCTGCTCGGTCGGGGCATGCGTCACCCTCGCATCAGGTGTGCGGTCACCCGCGAGCACGGCACGGGGGACCCGCCGCCACGGCACCGTCACACGCGCGTGAACAGCAGGTCGTGGACGATGTGGCCCTTGTCCAGGCCCTGTCCCTCGAACCGGGTGAGCGGGCGGAAGGCGGGGCGTGGGGCGTAGCCGCCGTCGGGCTGGGTGTTGCGGAAGTCCGGGTGGGCGGTCAGCACGTCCAGCATCTGCTCGGCGTACGGTTCCCAGTCGGTGGCGCAGTGCAGCACGGCACCGGGCTTCATCCGGGTGGCCACCAGGCTCAGGAACTCGGGCTGGATCAGCCGGCGCTTGTGGTGCCGCTTCTTGGGCCAGGGGTCGGGGAAGTACACGCGCACGCCGTCGAGGCCGTCGGGGGCGAGCATCTCGCGCAGCAGGATGATCGCGTCACCATTGGCCACGCGGACGTTGGCCAGGCCGGCCTTCTCGGCGAGGGAGAGCAGGTTGCCCTGGCCGGGCGTGTGCACGTCGACGGCAAGGATGCCGGTCGACGGGTCGTCCGCGGCCATCTGCGCGGTCGCCTCGCCCATCCCGAACCCGATCTCCAGCACGACCGGCAGCCCGCCGAACATCTCGTCCAGGTCCAGCGTGCGCTGCCCGTCGATGTCCAGGCCCCACACACCCCACAGCCGCCGCAGCGCATCACCCTGTCCGGGCGTGACACGGCTGCGCCGGGGCTGGAAGCTGCGGATCCGCCGCTCGAAGTGCGACCCGGCGGGGTCGGGCGCGGGCCCCTCGGGGAATCGGGGCTCACCCTTGGGCCGACGGTGCAAGGCGGTTTCACGGGACTCAGACACAATGCCCCAAGTCTACGGCGCCCCCTGGGTGGGCCAGGTCACAGGTGCGCCAGGGCCCGCCGGGCGACCTCGCGGCCGATCGGCAGGGAGGCGGTCGCCGCCGGAGACGGCGCGTTCAGCACGTGGACCGTCCGCCGGGCCTCGCGGATCAGGAAGTCGTCGACGAGCGTGCCGTCCCGCAGGACGGCCTGGGCACGGACGCCCGCCGGGGCGCGCCGGAGGTCTTCGGGGCCGACCGCCGGGAGCAGCCGCCGCACCGCCTCCGTGAAGGCGCGCTTCGACACCGACCGGTGCAGCTCGCCCGCCCCGTACCGCCAGTGGCGGCGCGCGATCCGCCACGAGCCGGGCCACGCCAGCGTCCCGGCCAGCTCACGCGGCCGGACGACGGACCAGCCGTATCCCTCGCGGCCCAGCGCGGGCACCGCGTTCGGCCCGACGTGGACGCCCCCGTCGATACCGCGCGTCAGGTGCACGCCCAGGAACGGGAACGCGGGGTCGGGCACCGGATACACCAGGCCCCGCACCAGCTCCGGCCGGTCCAGCTCGTAGTACTCGCCCCGGAACGGCACGATCCGCATGCCCGGGTCGTCACCCGCGAGCCGCGCCACCCGGTCGCAGTGCAGCCCGGCGCAGTTCACCAGGACCCGCGCCCGCACGATCGCCCCGCCGGCCGTCCGCACGGCGACGCCCCAGGGGCGCCGGTCCACGGCGACGACCTCCGCGCCGTACCGGATCTCCGCTCCCGACGACTCCGCCAGCTGCGCCGCCACCGCCCCGTAGTCGCACACCCCGGTCGTGCCGACGTGGATCGCGGCCAGGCCCCGCACCCGCGGTTCGTACTCGGTGATCTGGGCCGGGCCGAGCTCCCGCACCGGAATGCCGTTCTCCCGGCCGCGCTGGACCAAGGCGTGCAGCCGGGGCAGCTCGGCCCGCTCGGTCGCGACGATCAGCTTGCCGGTGACCTGGTACGGCAGGCCGTACTCCGCGCAGAACTTCACCATCTCCGCGGCGCCCCGCACCGCGAACCGCGCCTTCAGTGAGCCCGGCCGGTAGTAGATCCCGCTGTGGATCACCCCGCTGTTGCGCCCCGTCTGGTGCCGCGCCGGGCCCTGCTCCTTCTCCAGCACCACCACCCGCGTCCCCGGGGCGGCGCGCGTGATCGCGTACGCCGTGGACAGCCCGACGATCCCCCCGCCGATCACGAGCACGTCGCAGTCGAAACGGTTGAAACCCATACCGCCGTACGCGGACACCTGTGCCACCTCCCACCCCAGATAGTGCACTGGCCCACTGACAATGGCCTTAAACACAGGTGGGAAACGGTGGGACACGGCTCACGCCGGAGCCATCAGCAGCGGACGCGCCCGTTCCCGCAGCTCCGCCACCCGGGGCTCGTCCCCGTACGGCTCCAGCCGGTGCAGCAGGTCCCGCACGTACTCGGTCGTACGCGCCGACGAGATCCGCCCGGCCACCTCCACCGCGCGCGTGCCGGCCGCACAGGCCGCGTCGAGGTTGCCCGACTCCAGTTCCGCCACGGCGCTCACGACCAGCCGTAAACCGTGCGAGCGGACGTACTCCTCCGTCGGCCGCGACAGGGCCTGCTCCGTGAAGCGGCGCACCTGGCGCGGCGCCTTGAGGTCCCGGTAGCACTCCGCCGCGTCCGCGCAGAACCGGTCGTACGAGTAGAAACCCAGCCAGGTCGGATCCGTGTCGCCCTCCCGCGACCGCTCCAGCCACCCCTCCGCGGCCCGCAGCGCCGCTCCCGCCGCCGCCGCGTCACCCGCCTTGGCGTGCGCCCGCGCCTCCACCAGCCGGAAGAAGGACATGGTCCGCGCGGTGGCCAGGCCCCGGTTGCGCTCCAGCGCCGCCTGCGCCAGGTCGACGCCCTCGTCGGCGAAGCCCCGGTAGGTCGCCTGGAGCGACATCGACGCCAGCACGTACCCGCCCAGCGGGACGTCGGCGGCCGCCCGCGCGAGCCGCAGCGCCTGGATGTAGTAGCGCTGGGCCGCCTCCTGCTGGCCCGTGTCGAAGGCCATCCAGCCCGCCAGCCGGGTCAGCTCCGCGGTCGCCCCGAACAGCGCCCGGCCGACCTCGTCCGAGTACGAGCCCAGCAGCAGCGGTGCCGCGTCCACCCGCAGACACTCGGGCACCATCGACGAACGCCAGTCGCCGCCCCCGTACTTGGAGTCCCAGCGCCGGGCGTCCTCCGCCGCCTCCCGCAGCTTCGCCACGTCGCTGTGCCCCACCCGTACCGCGCCGCCCTCTTCCGTGGCGCCGTCCGGTGCCGTGGGCACCGAGCGCTCCACCGACGAGTCGGCGGGGGTTATCAGCCACCGGGAGGCGGGCGTCGCGTACGCGCTGACCGCGAACGATCCGGCCAGCGACTGCCAGATCCCGCCTCCGCCGGCCCGTCGCCCGGCCAGATCCAGCCGGTAGAGCTCGGTGGCCGACTTCACCGCCTCGCCCACGTCCCGGGGGAAGGCCAGCCCCACCTCGGGCGCGGGGTCGGCGTCGGCGAGGCCGATCTCGTGCAGCGGGACCGGGCGGCCCAGTTTCTGCCCGATCGCGGCCGCGATCAGGTGCGGCGCGGCGCCCTGCGGCACCATGCCCTTCGACACCCACCTGGCGACCGACGTCTTGTCGTACCGAAGGGTCAGACCGCGCTGCGCTCCGAGGTCGTTGACCCGCCGGGCCAGGCCGGCGTTGCTGATTCCCGCGAGGGCGAGAACGGTGCCGAGCTTCTCGTTCGGCCCGCGTTGCTCCCTGGACATGCGCCACCCCTCGACCCAGACGGCCGCCGCGACGCCAGGCATAGGCGCGCGGCATTCGTAAACCCAGCGTAGTTCGCCGCATCCCCACCGTTAAGGGGCGGTGTTCCGTATGGCGAGATTGTTGTGCGTACGGGTGGTCGTGCGGCCGGACCGTGCCTCGTCGGTGCGCGGGCGCTGCGCGGCGGGGTCGCGGCGGCGTCCGGCGCCCGGTGCGCGGGCGGCGCGCGCCCCGCGCCGGTACGAGGTGCCCTCGCCGTGCTCCGGGTGTGTGGCCGTGCGCCTGTCCGTGCGCTCTGGCCGGGCCGGTGGGGGGAGCGCTTCCATGGGTGCTGCGTGGGTCGGCCCGCCGTACTGGAAGCGGCGGGCTGGGGGACACCGCCGCCTCAATCCCCGCGGGTGGCGGACCGGTCCGGGGGGCGGACAGCGCCTCCCGGACTGAGCTTGTGGGTAGTTGTGTAGACAAATGTACGGTTCGGGCGTGTGTCGAGATTGGCTGAATGATGCCCATCGTTCGGCTGGTCGAACCTTCTCCCGAACCTTCTCCCGAACCGTCGCCAAGTGGCCAATGCCAGGGGCGTGTTCCCATTTCACGGGGGCGCGGCCGGTAGCCCCTCCTGTGCGCCGTAGTCGTGGCAGCATGTCTTCATCAAGAGGGCTGAGTTGTCCACAGGCTGTGGAGGCGGCGATGCGGTGGCTGGTGGGGTGGAGCAGTATCGCCGCGAGTTTCGGTACGGGCTTCGCCTCCGCGGGAGCCGTCGGGAACGACGACGAGAACCGCACCGTGCACCCCGTCGGTGCCCAACTCCTGTGGGGCGACCCCGATCCACTGTGGGCGGTCGGCGACTGGCGTCCCGACGAGATCCGCGTCGTCACCGTCGATCCGTTCACCCGCCTCGCGGTACTGGGCTGTTGTGCCGCCAGTGACGACCAGCTGAGGCTGGGGCTGTTCGCGGCCCGTGGCGGCGCCATGCGCCACCTCACCGCCTGGCCCGGCAGCTACACCGCCGTCGTCCAGGTCGGCCGCCGCATCATCGTCACCGGCGACCTGGCCGGCGCACGGCCCGTCTTCCACACCCCGTGGGCGCACGGCACCGCGTACGCCACCGCCGCCCTGCCGCTGGCCGACCTCATCGAGGCCCAGCTCGACATCGGCCACCTCGCCGCCCTGCTCGCCTGCCCCGAGACCCCGGAGGCGCTGCGCGACTCGACCCCGTACGTCGGCGTCAAGCGCGTACCGCCCGGCCACGCGCTCGTGCTGCGCGAGGGCTCCCGCGAGATCACCGGGTACGAACCGGTCGCCTCGCTCGCCGTCGCGGCGCCCCAGATCGACCCTGCCCGGGCGGTGGACGGCGTCCGGGACGCGCTCGTCGAAGCCGTACGGGCACGGCTCACCGCCCCCCGGCACGCCCCCGAGACGCTGCCGCCCGACCCCGGGCCCGTCCCGGGCATGGGCCCCGCCGAACGGCGCGCCGCGCGGGGGGCGCCCGCCCCCGGCATCGGCGCCGACCTGTCCGGCGGCAGCGCGTCCGGGACGCTCGCCCTGCTCGCGGCGGGACTGCCCGGCGTACCGGGCACGATCCTGGGCCACGGCACCGGCGCGGGCGAACGGCTGCTGGCCGTCACCTTCAACGACCTGGCCACCGGCGGGCGGGACGCCGAGGCGGAACGGGCCCGCGCCCGCGCCATCGCCGAGAACCCGCGCCTGCACCACGTCGTCGTGGCCGCTTCCGAGGAGGCCCTCCCGTACGCCGAGCTGGAGGGCCCCCTCACCGATGAGCCGGGGCCCTCCCTGGTGACGGCCGAACGGCACCGGCGGCGTCTCGCGGCGGGCAGCGCCGACCACTTCACCGGGCACGGCGCACGGCAGGTGCTCGACGCCCACCCCGCGCGCCTGGCCGATCTGCTGATGGACCGCAGACGCCGCCACCTGCTGCGGCCGGTCACCGCCCTCGCCAAGGCCACCGGGCCGTCGGCCGGTTCGCTGCTCGTCCCGCTCACCGTCTATCGGGCCGCCCGCAAACTGGCCCGTACGCCCTACCGCGCCGGTCTGGAATCAGCCGCCGACCGGCTCCTGGAGGCCAACCGCTCGGCTCCTGCCGTGAACGGCCCGCTCTCCGCCTCCCTCGCCGCCCTCGCCTGGGCCCGCCCCGGCCCCGCCGCGCGCTGGCTGACCGGCGAGGCCCTCGCTGAAGTATCGGTTCGCCTCAACCAGGCGGCCACCAGGCCCACTTCGGTCCAGCGGCCGGGCGAGTCCCGCGCCCGCGCGGCCCTGGCCCGGTACGCCGCCGACCACCGCATCCTGGAGCAGGCCGCCGAGATCCGCAGCCAGCGGCTGCACTCGCCGTTTCTCGACAACCAGGTCGTACGGGCCTGCCGCGACCTGCCCGAATCGCTGCGCGTCCAGCCCGGAGCCCGCGCCGCGATCCTGCGCACCGTCCTCGCGGGCGCGGGCATCCACGACCTCCCGCCCGGCTGGGGCGCCACCTCCCACGCCCCGACGGCCGCCGCCAACCGCGCGGGTCTCCGCGCCGCGCTGCCACAGCTGATGGCCCTCTTCGACGCCCCGCTCCTCGCCGACGCGGGCCTCATCGAAGCCCGGGTCGTACGCAAGGCCCTGCGCGCCGCCGGCGAGGGCGAGCCGGTCCCCCTGGACGGGCTGGCCGACCTGGTCTCCACGGAGCTGTGGCTGCGCCGCCTCCTGGCCCGCCGGGGCACGTGCTGGACCGGCACCGCGGCACCGCGGCAGCGCGCCGTGGCCGCCGGTGTGCCTGCCCTCCCGACGCTCCGGTCGTGACGCCGCTCTGACGCCGCCGTCGTCACCCTCGCGCGGCGCGTCAGCCGCAGCTGATCCGCGAGACCGCCCAGTCGGCGGGTGCCACGGCGCTCAGCGGCGTGGCCGGGTCCGGTTCGACGACCAGGCGGATGGTCTTCCGGCCGGCGATCCCGACGCGCAGCGGTACCGCCGCGTCACCGCCGCGCAGCACGGGTGACCGCCACAGCCGGGTGCCGTCCCCGTACACGGAGAAGCGCACCGCGCCCAGGCCCAGCGCCATGTCGTCCACGCCGGCGAACGCCTCGTAGGCCGAGCAGCGGCGGTTGAGGTCGATGGTCAGCGAAGACCGGGCGTGCACGGTCACGCCGTGCCCGTACCGCTCGCCCCCGATCGACATCCCCCAGCGCTGCCACATCCAGCTGGACGCCCCGAGCCGGACCTCCGGAGCGGTGTGGTCGCCGTAGAGGCCGTAGTCGAGCTGGTTGACCTGGTACACGGCGGGCGGGGGCGGCGGAGGAGGGGGCGTCGCCTCGGGCACCGGTGCCGAGGGGACGGGTGGTGGCGGAGGGGGCGGTGTGGGCGAGGGCTCCGGCTGCGCGGGAGCGGGCGGTGCGGGCGTCGGCGTGATGGACGGTGCCGGCTCCGTCGGGGTCCGGGTCGGGGTCGGGGTCGGGGACGGGCTCGGGGAGGCCGGCTCCGGCTCCGGTTCGGGGGGTGGCGGTGTGGTCGGGCTCGGGGCGGCGGCGGGCTGCTGCGGTACGACGGGTTCAGCGGCGGGCGGCCGCGCCTGCGCCTCGGCCGCGGGCCTCGGACTGCCGGACAGGGCCCAGACCACGCCCGCGACGGCCGTGACGGCCACCGTCACCGCGATACCGGCCTTCGCCGGGGCGCCGAGCCCTTCGGCGGCGGCCCCACCGGCGGCCCCACCGGCACCGGACGCCGCCCCTCCGGACGCGCCCCCGGCCGCCGCGCCCCCGGAACCGCTCGCCGCGGCGGCACCCGCGCCGGCACCGGCCGCGCCCGCGGCGCCACCGGCCGCGAGTCCGGCGGCCTTGAACGAGAACCCGGCCGCGAACCAGCCGATGACGGCGACCGGAAGCAGCGCCGGGATCCCGGCGTTGACCTGCTCCAGCTCACCCACCGCCAGCCGGCACCTGGCGCACTCCTCCAAGTGCTTGCGCAAGCCCCGCTCGGCCCGCATCCGCAAGCCACCCCGCGCGTAGGCACCCAACCGGTCCGCATAGCGCGCGCAGTCGCCCCCGGCCGTGAGCGACCGGCTCACATGCGCCTGGAGGTACGCCTGCTTCAGCCCCTCGCGGGCCCGGCTGGCGAGCACCGCCGTGGCGTTGGCGGTCAGACCGAACAGCGGTGCCACCTCGCTCGGCGACTCCTCCTCGACGGTGGTGTGCCACAGCACCGCCTGCCACCGCTCCGGCAACGAGCGGAACGCCCGCATGGCGAGCGACTGCTCCGCCTCGTGCATCGCCCGCACATCGGCACCCAGCTCCAGAGTGCCAGCGTCCGACACCGCCGAGGCGCGCACCGCCTGCGCGGCGAACACCGCGAAGTCCTCGACCAGCTGCTCGCGCCGGGACGTCTTCGTCCACGCGGCGGCCACGCGCCGCACGGTCGTCAGCAGATACGCGCGCACGGCCTGGTGCGGCCCGGCGCCGCCGCGCACCGCCTGGAGGGTCCGCGCGAACACCTCCGCCGTCAGGTCGTCCGCGGTGTGGGCGTCCCGGCAACAGGTCCGGGCGTAGCGCCGCACCGCGGCCGAGTGCCGGCGGAACAGCTCCTCGTACGCCGTGTCGTCCCCGTCCCGCATCCGCTGGACCAGTTCGGCGTCCGACGGCGGCAGCTCGACGGGCGGCGGCAGTACCGACTCGGCGCCCCCCTCGCGCTGGGCGGGCACGCCGGAGCCGGCGTTACCACCGGGCCGAGCCGGGGAACCGCCGGGCCCACCCTGGCTCGGCACCTTCGGAGTGGCGGCGGCCGATGACGGGGAGGCGGACGGGATGGGCCCGCCGGCCTCCGTGGTCCCGCCGCCGAACGGCTCGTCGCGACCGTCCCCGCTCATCGCGGAAGCCCCGTACCCCTGCTCAGACCCGGACACCGGGCAAGAGTGCCACAGGGAATGAGCCCCGCCGGGGGCGAGCGACCGTCAACCACTCGTCCGGGGAGACGACCCGAACGCCGGAACCGCCCATGCCCCGTTCGGGTGACCGCGAGGACACTTACGCCGGGCGGGACCGGAGCCCCTCCAGCAGGATGTCCAGGAGCCGGGCCGAGGCGGCGCTCTGCTGGGCCGCGTCCGGCAGCGAGGGCGCCGCCGTGGCGATGACCAGCAGCACGTCCGCCACCGTCACGTCCCCGCGCAGCTCACCCGCCTCCCGGGCCCGGTCGACCAGCTGTCCGACGACCTCCAGCAGCTCCGACGCACCCGCGTCGTCCAGCTCGGCCGCCGGCACCGCGCGCGGCGGGACCACCCGGAGCTCGGGCTGACCCGAAGTCACGGGCAGGGCCGAGACCGCCGAAGTCCCGCGCTGCTGCGGCACCCGCGCCTCGTCGACCTGTCCGGCGGCCACCGCCCCGGCCGGGACCGCGCCCGGCTCGTCCACGCCCACGCGCAGCACGTGCGGCGGCAGCAGACGCCCCGCCCCCGAGGCCACGGACGTCCGGAGGAACCGGGAGAGCGCCGACCACGGCTCCTCCTCCTGCCCCAGAGCGGTACGCGCCTGCTCGGTGAGCCGGGAGGTCTCCTCCTCGGCTATTCGGCGCACCAGCACGTCCTTGCTCGGGAACCGGCGGTAGACCGTGCCGACCCCGACCCGCGCCCTGCGCGCCACATCCTCCATCGGCGCCCCGTACCCGAGCTCGCCGAACACCTCCCGAGCCGCGCGCAGCACGTGCTCGAGGTTCCGCTGCGCGTCCACCCGCAGCGGCGCCGTACGACTGGACGCCCCGCCGGCTCCGACCCGGCCGTTCACCCCGCCGAACCCGTCCGCAGACGAAGAGGACGAAGTGGACGCCGAGGCGACGGCGGTCGACCAGCGCGAATCCTGAATATGCATAAATGTTCCCCCGGTAATGATGTGTCTCCCCCCGGAGACCCTCCCCCATCTGACAACCGGGACCCGGACCACACGCTCAGGTCATGCGCAGCGACCCGACACCCCGACGACATACGAACATAGTTGAGTCGGGGTCAATTCAGAAGGGGCAGTTCCGACCGGTGCGCCCCCCGATCGGAGCAAGGACCGGAACGCTCCCGATTCTGCCCCCTCACGCCACCCCACTTCCGTCCCCTGACCTGCGAACCTTCCCCCACACGCGCCTCCCGCGCCACCCCGGACCCCACCCGGCCTCCGGTCACACAATTTGCCGGGCCTGTGGACAAACACCGAAGCGCGTTGCGTCATGGGAGGGTGACCGAACCTGTGCGCATTCTCGTTGTCGGCGGTGGCTACGTCGGGATGTACACCGCCCTGCACCTCCAACGGCACCTCAAGGCCGAGCTGAGAAGCGGCAGGGCCGAGATCACTGTGGTCACACCCGACCCGTACATGACGTACCAGCCCTTCCTGCCCGAGGCGGCGGCCGGCAACATCTCGCCCCGCCACGTCGTCGTCCCGCTGCGCCGGGTCCTCGACAAGTGCCGGATCGTCATCGGCGAGGCCAAGTCCGTCGACCACGCCAAGCGCACGGCGACCATCGCCACCCTGGCCACCGAGGAGGAGGGCGCCGGACCGGTACAGCTCTCCTACGACGAGCTGGTCATCGCGCCCGGCTCCATCTCCCGCACCCTCCCGGTCCCCGGCCTGGCCGACTACGGCATCGGCTTCAAGACCGTCGAGGAGGCCATCGGGCTGCGCAACCACGTCATCGAGCAGATGGACATCGCCTCCTCCACCCGCGACCCCGCCATCCGGGACGCCGCCCTCACCTTCGTCTTCGTCGGCGGAGGGTACGCCGGGGTCGAGGCGCTCGGCGAGCTGGAGGACATGGCCCGCTACACCGCGCGGTACTACCACAACATCAAGCCACAAGACCTGAAATGGGTCCTCGTCGAGGCGACCGACCGCATCCTCCCCGAGGTGGGCGAGGAGATGGGCAAGTACGCCGTCCGCGAGCTGCGCGCCCGCAACATCGACGTACGCCTCGAAACGCGCCTGGAGTCGTGCGAGGACCGGGTCGCCGTCCTCAGCGACGGCAGCCGCTTCCCCACCCGTACCGTCGTGTGGACCGCCGGTGTGAAACCCGCGCCCGTCCTGGCCCACACCGACCTCCCCCTCAACGAACGCGGGCGCCTCAAGTGCACCGCCCGCCTCAGCGTCGAGGGCGTCGAACACGCCTGGTCCGCCGGGGACGCCGCCGCCGTCCCGGACGTCACCGCGGACGCCCCGGGCCGGGAATGCGCCCCCAACGCCCAGCACGCCGTGCGGCAGACCAAGGTCCTGGCCGAGAACCTCGTCGCCTCCCTCCGGGGCCGCCCCCTCAAGGACTACGCCCACAAGTACGTGGGATCCGTCGCCTCCCTCGGCCTGCACAAAGGCGTCGCCCACGTATACGGCCGCAAGCTCAAGGGCTACCCTGCCTGGTTCATGCACCGGGCCTACCACCTCAGCCGCGTCCCCACCGCCAACCGCAAGGCGCGCGTCCTGGCCGAATGGACACTCGCGGGCCTCTTCAAACGGGAGATCGTCTCCCTGGGCTCCCTGGAGCATCCACGCGCCGAGTTCGCACTCGCCGCGGGACCACGACCGCCCGAACCCGAGGACGAGGCATCGAAAGGCGGAACCGCGGACGGCGGAGCGAAGTCCGACTGACGGGACCCACCGGTGGGTCCCACTGACGAGGCGCGTTCCGGCGGACACCTCTTGTCAGTGCGGTCGGTCACACTGGACGTGTGACCATAGGTGGGCTCACACCTGCACAGAGTGACTCAGCACGGCAACGACACCATGAGGCATACAGATCCGTGAACTTCACGCGTTGGAGCGCCCGGCTCCCCGGTACGCAGCGCCGCGCCGCCGCGCGCGGCACCGACCCTGGGGTCTCGCCGGCGCAGCGGGGCGACTCCGTACCCGCGGCGCGAGGTGAGTCCGACCAGCAGCTGGAGCCCGTGCCCGACGACGTCCCCGCCCCGGAGGACTTCGCCGTACGAGAGATCCTCGGCCGCCTCCCCGGCCTCGTCGCTCTGACCTACGGCCCCGACCACCGCGTCGCGTACGTCAACGACGCCTATGCCACCGCCTTCGGCCCCCGCCCGCCCGGCGCGGCCGTCGCCACCGCCTGCCCGGAGCTCACCGAGCTGGGGCTGCTGCCGCTCATGGACCAGGTGCTGCGCAGCGGAAAGCCCCGCACGGTCAAATCCCGCCGCACGCACGCGGGAGGGTCGTACACCGTCACCTGCCTGCCCGTCGACACGCGCGGGCCGGCCGGTTCCGGGGTCCTCGTCCACGCCGCCGACGTCACCGACCACGCGGAGGCCGCCGAGCGCCTCCGGGCCAGTGAGCGCCGCCACCGCGAAACCGCCGTCACCCTGCAACGCTCACTGCTGCCGCAGGAGTTGGAGCAGCCCGACGACCTCCGGGTCGCCGCCACCTACCAGCCGGGCGGTACGGACGCGGCGGTCGGCGGCGACTGGTACGACGTGATCACCCTCGGCGCCGGCCGCACCGCCCTCGTCATCGGTGACGTCATGGGGCGCGGCGTCCGCGCGGCGGCCGTCATGGGCCAACTCCGCACCGCCGTACGGGCCTATGCCCGGCTCGACCTGCCACCCCACGAGGTGCTCCAGCTCCTCGACGGCCTCGCCGCCGAGATCGACGCCAGCCAGATCGCCACCTGCGTCTACGCCGTCCACGACCCCAACGAGGGCCGCCTCGTCTACGCCTCCGCCGGCCACCTGCCGATCCTCGTCCGGGACGAGGACGGCACCGTGCGCCGCGCCGAGGAGCCCACCGGTCCCCCGCTCGGAACCGGCGGCTGGCTCCACACCTCCGGAACCATCGCCCTCCCGCCCGGCTCCACCGCCGTCCTCTACACCGACGGCCTGGTCGAGCGGCGCCGGGAGGACATCGACGAGGGCGTCGCCGCACTGGAGCGCGCCCTGGCCGGCGCCACCGGCAGTCCCCAGGTCGTCTGCGACCGCCTGCTGCGGGCGCTCGGCGTCACCGCCGAACACGACGACGACGTCGCCGTCCTCGTCCTCCAGCACCCCTCCCGTACGGGACCGGACGCCGAGCTGTTCCACAACGCGGCCCTCGACCTGCTCGGCGGCGTCGAAGCGGCGCCACGCGCGCGTGCCTTCGCCTCCGGGGTCCTCTCCAGCTGGCGCTTCCCGGTGGAGCTGCGCGACCTGGGCGTCCTCGCCACCAGCGAACTGGTGGCGAACTCCCTCCAGCACGGCACCCCGCCCATGCGGCTCAGACTCCGCCGCACCGACCGGCGCCTGATCATCGAGGTGACGGACGGCGACGACCACCTCCCGCGCCGCCGACGGGCCGAAACGGAGGACGAGGCGGGCCGTGGCATCTCGATCATCGCCACGATCGCCTCGTCCTGGGGCAGCCGCCGCACACCCGGAGGCGGCAAAGCCGTCTGGTGCGAGTTCGCACTGCCGGGCTAGACGGCCACCCGCCGGTCGTCCGGCCTGTGCTGGGCGACCACCCGGGACTTCGCCACCTGGTACGGGTGGTCCTGCGCCGGCGTGAGCTTCCTGCCCAGCCGCAGCGCCAGCAGGGTGATCCCGAGCGAGAAGAGGACGAAGGTCACGATGTACGGCCCGTGCAGCGCGGCCCCCATGGGTCCGCCCACGGCCGGGCCGACCGCCAGCGCCAGCTGCTTGACCAGGGCGAACGCCGAGTTGTACTGCCCGACCATCGACTCCGGCGCCAGATCGGCCACCAGCGGCGCCACGGTCGGCGACAGCATCGCCTCGCCCAGCCCGAACAGGCCGTACGTCGTGATGAACGCCGCCGTCGCCATCGCCTGGCTGCCGTGCCCGAGCCCCGCGTACCCCGCGAACAGCCACGCCACGGCCCAGATCAGCCCGACCCACGCGATCACCCGCGTCCGCCGGCGCCGCTCCACGAACCGCAGCACCAGGAACTGGGCGACCACGATGACCGCCGTATTCGCGGCCAGGGCCATCCCGAGCACCGACGGCTTGATCCCGGCGGCCTCGGTGCCGTACGCCGCGAGACCCGACTCGAACTGGCCGTAGCAGGCGAAGAACAGTACGAACCCCAGGACGCACAGCTGCACCATCGCCCGGTGCCCGAGCAGCACCCGCAGCCCGCCGCCCTTACCGGTCGGCCGGGGGTCCGTGATCGACGGCGTACGCGGCATCGTCACGGTGGCGGCGATCCCGGCCAGCACCAGGAACATCGCGGCCTCGATCGAGAAGAGCAGCAGGAAGCTGCCCGGCCGGCTCTCGTCGACCAGCTGCCCGCCGATCAGACCGCCGATGCCGAGCCCGAGGTTCTGCAAGAAGAACTGCGTGGCGAACGCGCGGGTCCGCGTGGCCAGGGACGAGCACCAGACGATCATCGTGGCGAGGGCAGGCTGCATCACCGCGGTACCGGCACCGAGCAGCGCCGCCGCCCCGACGACGGCGGGGACGCCGGCAGCCACCCCCATGCCGATCGCCCCGACGGCCGCCAGCAGCGCGGCCCCCACCAGCACGGGCAGAGGACCCCGGCGATCGATCGCCCGCCCGGTGAAGGGGAGCACGATCAGAGCGGCCATGGCGAAGACCGCCAGCACGGCCCCCGCCGTACCGGCGCCCAGGTCCCGCACCTGAGCGACATACACATAGAGATACGGAACGGTGAACCCGAGCCCGAACGCGCTCAGCACGTTCCCTGCCTGGATCCGGCGCATCGCAGCGCCCATCGCCTTGGTCACACTCACCTACTTCGACTCTGTAGGACTCAGTCCTGAAGACTTCAACACTAAAGTTCGATAGTTAACTGTACACACCGAAGGACTTCAACGCCAACGAGTGCCGTGGGATACTCCCCGCATGCCCGACACCCAGGAACCGAGCCTCGACGAGCAGATCGCCGCCTATCAGCGCGAATTCCGTGACCTCGACCCCCAGGTCGAGAAGGTGGTCTCCGCCCTGGGCCGGCTGAACCGCCGGATGAACGTCGCGTACGGCCGCCAGGTCGCCGAGCTCGGCATCAGCAACGCCGAGTGGGAGGTCCTCAAGCACCTCGTCCTCTCCGGTGCGCCCTACCGCCTGGGCCCCGGCGAACTCGCCAAGCGTCTCGGCCTCACCCCCGCCGCCATGACCCACCGCATCGACCGCATGGCCTCCGAAGGCCTGGTCACCCGCGACCGGGACGAGACCAACCGGGTGCGCGTCATCGTGGAACTGACCGACGAAGGCCGCGCCAAGTGGCTGGAGGCGATGCGCATGGCCACCGCCTTCGAGGAGGACCTGCTCCAGGACCTCTCACCGGAGGAGCGGGGAGCCCTGGGCGAGATGCTGATCCGCCTGCTGCGCCGCGTGGAACACGCCCAGCCCGACGCCGGCGGCCGGCTCAAGGACCTGGACTAGCGGCCCAGGCACCGGGGTTGACACACCCCACCT